>JAZRIG010000071.1:0-6156 GCA_045645145.1 Acutalibacteraceae bacterium | reverse complement strand
AACAATCAGCGGTATCAGAAGCGTTGAGCTTTATGTTATGAACGGCAAGGTAAGCTCCGTTTGCGCCAACATGGGCAAAGCTGACCTTGAAAATGCTGTTACAGGTTCAAAGGGTCAGAACAAGTTTATCAACTCCCATGTTGAAATCAACGGCGAAACTCATAACATCACCTGCGTTTCGATGGGTAACCCGCACTGCGTTGTTTTCGTACCCAGAGTTGATGTTATTGACATTGAAAAGGTTGGCCCCAAATTTGAGAAGTCAGATATTTTCGCTCACAGAGTTAATACTGAATTCGTAAGAGTGGTTAATGAAACAACCCTCAAAATGAGAGTTTGGGAGCGCGGCAACGGCGAAACTCTTGCCTGCGGCACGGGCGCATGTGCAGCTGCGGTTGCAGCGGTTGAAAACGGATTCTGCAAAAAGAACACCGATATCACCGTTAAACTTCGCGGCGGCGACCTTATAGTTAACTACAGTGACGACGGAGTTCTTCTTACCGGCTCAACAAAGCTTGTTTTTGAAGGTTCACTTGAATATTAAAAAGAACACGCCTCGGCATCAATTGATACCGAGGCGTGATTTTTATGTTTCTTTTATCTTTGCATATCTTGCCGCAATTTCTTCATAGCGGCCGTAATTACGGCTTTGGGTTAAGATTTTTTGAGCTTTGATATATGGCTTTGCGGCGCGGTTATAAATCGTATTCTGACGCGTTGCCTTTTTGAGTTCAATCTTAATTTTTCTTTCGCGGATTCTTAATTCAGCAAGATCGGATTTAAGCTCGGACAGATATTTCCTGTTGCCGTTTTCCTTTGCATCTTTCATTTTTACAAGAGTTTCGTGAATTGATGCATGTGTTTCATCATCCGCCTCAAACAACTCCGCAAACACGCGGGAATCAAACTCGGTTAAACCGTTGGGGTAATACCTTCTTGCGGTTTTTGCGGCTATTCTGAAATCCCGTGCCGCTGCAAGAGCGTTTCTGCGTGCTTCTTTTTCCTGCTGCGTTGACTTCGGCATTGCCTTGGCTTCTTTTTTACTTGTTGAAGCAAAATCCATAAAGCTCTCAAGCCCTGCCGAAACGATGTTTCTTGCATTCATAACCTCTGCCTCACCCTGCGGGGTATTAAATCGGTTAAGCTCATTGAAAACATATTCAGCTATTTCAATTTTTTCGTTTTCTTCTTTGAGGCGGTTTTGCTCAGCTTTTGCTGCTTTTACAAGCTCTTTATTCTTTTGTTTTCGCGCTGCTTTTATGCTCTCGGTTGAAAACTTGTTAACAGGCAAATCTTTAAAATTATTCGCTTCTTCAATTATATCTATCGCCTCAACAAGCGATTCATCAGAAAGCACTCCGCTGCCGTAATCCTCAAATAAAGCACGAATTTTAAGAACCGTTACCATCGCTTTCTGTCTGGTTTCGCTTAAATCATAGAAGAAAAACGGAAGCACGTTGAGCGCGGCGCCGACAATTGACGCAACAATCAAAACGCTGCATATATAAACAAAATATTCTTGATTATAAAGCACATCATAGACATTTGAGCCGTCATAGCCAAGCGCAAGTACAGTTTCTCGGTTAAGACCTGCTTTTTCATAAATTGCAGGCAGCACAGAGCTGGTTACAAGCGTTATTACGCTGCCAATCAAACCGACAGCCGCAAACATTCCGTCTATTCTCTCACCCGTTATATATTGCTGATAGTCCCTTATATCGGCATTGAGACTGGGAGTCATAAAGTGGCCGAGTGAGGTCAAAAGCTGATTTACAAATGTAAACACAAGCAATATCCAAATCACTCCGCCGCCCTGCATTTTAATAACAGGAAGCATGGTTGCAATGAAAATAATATTCATTAAGTTGCTGAAAATCAAAACTTTTTTCTTGCCGTATTTTCTTATAAGATATGGAGCAAACAGATTGGGCCAAAAAGAGGCATTCCCCGAAATTGCAACAATCAATGAATACTGACCCGCGCTGCATGCAGCTTGATAATTATACATCCAGCCTATTATTGTGTTAAAAGAGCTTTCAAGGAATCCTATCCAGCCTGCAAGTGAAATAATCCAAAAATACTTATTTCTTGCAACTGCGCGAAAAGCATCCAAAAAGCTGATTTGAATAACATGGCTTTTGGGCTGAACAATCCTCTCCTGAGTGTTCACGTAAACAAGAACAGAGATTGCAAAGCCGACAATCAGCATCGGAGGATACAGCACCCGATAGACCCTTAAATCATAAATGGTGTTATCTCCTGTTATCATTCTTGCAACCAAAGGCAAAAAGATGCTTGCGATTGAGGGAGAAAGATTTTCAATAACCGATTTAACCGCATAAACATCCGTTCGTTCAATTGTGTTGGGCGAAAGAACGTTAATTAAACTGTCATAGGCATCGGTCATAAAGTTATAAAAAAACTGGAATCCGATATTAAACAGCAAAACCGTTATACATTTTGCCGTAAGGCTCATATACTCATACGGTATCCAGATAAAACCTATTCCGAGGATAACCGTCGGTATGCCCATTGTGAGGATATAAGGGCGGTATTTGCCCTTCATGCTCCTTGTGTTATCAATCATCCTAGCTCTGAGTGCGGTTAACGGAAATCCCGCGAGAACGCTGATAATATAAATAACATACATTGCAGACGGGTCAATGCCTATAGTGTTGCCTATCAAAACATTACCGATGCTGATAATCATATTGCTCACGCAATACATAATAAATTTAACGCCTATTCCGCCAACAGCCAACGACACTATCTCCCGAAAAGGAATGTATCGGCCCTTTGCAGGTGTTTTCCAATTGGTTTTGATTGATTGAAACAGAGAAAACAGTTTATTCTTAATCTCCAATACGTCCCCCCCTTATGCTTTTAAAACAAATGTGTTAACAGATTTTGCTGATATTATAACATCAGGAGCATTAATAACCATTTCGGTCAAATCGTTGTTATCATCCGTGACTGCCATTTTTATTGAGCCCATGGCGGGTAAAGTCAACGATTTTTCTTTAGAAGAAGGATTTATTGCAATAAGAACGGTTTTATTCTTATTTACAAAAGCAAGAAGCATCAAATCCTTATCATCACATTCGGCCTTAATTCTGACAGAACCGGGTTCTATGTATTTTGAAAAATTGCCCGTTGCATATAAGCGCTTGGTGGGTTCAAAGGTTCTGTCTGCCAGATTAATATAAATCAGTCCGTCACAATAATCAACTTCAGAAACAGCTATCCAATGCTGCCATGAAGTTACATTAAGCAACGCAAAATCCTCATACATAGTTTTCGCCATAACCAAAGCGGAATCCATGCTCTTATCTCTGCCGCCATGCATGTGGCACCATTCACTCATTTTAACAGGAATATCAGGATATTTTTTATCCATCCACTTGCGGAATCGCCTGATAAAATCAATTCTGTTATTGAGAAACGGAACTTTAAACGGCACGGGAACGGGCAGAAAATACGAGTGAACGTCAACGGCATCCAAAAGCGCACGAACTTTTTTATCCTTTAACAAAGCCCTTGTGTAAGATTTGTTAAACCATCTCAAATCGCCAGATTCTGCGCCTGACAGCTTAATGCTTTTTAAAGCAGGTCTTTTTTCAATTACATCTGCAAACACCTTAAAAACTCTGCTCACGCTTTTTGGGCGATAATGACAGCCCTCCTGACCGCCGTTCCAAACCCAAATCGGCTCATTAACGGGTGAAAGATATTTAATCGGCAGGCCCTCATTAACAAAATGCTCGGTCACATCCAGGCAATACTCTGCAAACTGTTCATAGTTTTCCCGAGAAATATTTTCACGAAAAATCTTGCCTCTGTCAGCATGAGCCATGCCGTTTTTGGTCAAGCGTTCGATAGGTGAATTAACAAAAAATATAACCTCATCCGCACCGTCATTTACAGCCTGTTTCATCATATATACTGCATTTGAATCGCGGCCCCAATCATATTGATGCGGAGCAGTTTCAAAGCATTCGGTGCTTCTGGCAGGTTCGCTGTAATATCCCCTGCCTGAATGCTTTGAGCCGGCACCGATATTATAACGGTAAACCTGCAGGCCAATTCCGTTCTCCTTGCTGTAAAGAAGCTCGGATATTCTGTCACGGACCGCCTTACCGCTTGCGGAATCAATATTATCCCAACCGCCAACAATCTGCGCCCACCATGCACCGCTGGCACCAATGTTTTCATAGGTCTGATATTTAGTATTCAAATCAATTTTGACAACCATTACAATCACCCGCAACAGATTCATTAATTCAATTGTAACATATAAAACTTAAAACACAAGAAAAAAATTACGGATACGGCAAAAACCGTATCCGTTTTTAATTATTTTATAAATTTAGCTTTTTTAAACACCATTACCACAAGAGGAACTATAATAATATGGCAAACGATTGCAGGAACAGCTTCCAGAAATGCACCGCTTAAAAACATCGCAAAGCTGAATTCCGAGCCGCTAAGACCCGCCATTATGTACCTTGCAATTCCCCAAACAACACGCCCGCCGAGCATTGAAATTATGAGAGCAGGATAAATGCAGGCATTTTTCTTCGGAAATGCTTTATATAAAATCCCACAGAGCAAACCGTAAGCCGCAAGCTCAAAAGCCATTGCAGAACCGATTGGATAAATCGGCGGCATTTGAAAAATCAAATAGCGCAGCAGCGGAGCAACAAATCCGACTATTGCACCATATTGCCAACCGCAAACAAATCCGCAGATTAAAACGGGAATATGCATAGGTGATATTGCATTGCCGATTTGAGTGCTGCCGAAAGTAATAAGCGGCAAAACCAAACACAAAGCAAGAAACATTGCGGAAAACACTGTATTTTTAATTGTTTTGTTCATATTATGTCCCTCTGTCTTTCAGAGTGGCAAGAATCTGCCATCAAAACGTCCGTGCCGCAGATTTAAACGGCACCCTGCTTTTTTATACCGAAAATCAGCCTGAGTATACCACTAAGCGCTTTCGGACTGCGGACAACCACGATCTTCATTCAAGGCTTCCCCTTTCATCAGAATCTGCAAAGTCTCAGACCTGCCAGAATCAAAACCGCAGCTATAATTAAAACTGCCATTGTGTAGGGAAACAGCACGGCAACAAGCATGCCGATTGCAAAAGCTATAAAGCAAGTTCCCCTTGATTCAAATCTCAAAAAACCACCGCCCAAAAATACAGCTTGAGTCTTTGCTCATTACAGTATAATCTGCGGCGATGTTTTTCGTTACTTTTTCTTGAGTTCCCACTCTTTAATGTTTTTTGCCTGCTCCATCATTGCACAGTAGCTTTCGTGGCGCGAAACGGGAATTTCACCGTCTGCAACAGCCTGAATAACCCTGCACCCTTTATCTTTAACATGCAGGCAGGAGGTAAATTTGCACTCACCGATATATTTTTCGAATTCTTTAAATGCAAACGGCAAATCATCTTTTAAAATAGGCTCGTTTTCTTCCGTTTCAAAAGAAGAAAAGCCGGGAGTATCAGCAACATATCCGCCCTCAACTTTAAAAAGCTCGCTGTGGCGGGTTGTATGGCGGCCTCTGCCCAGTTTATCGCTGATTTCGCCTGTTTTAAGCGCAAGGGTTTTATCAATTGCATTGAGAAGCGAGGACTTGCCAACACCTGTGTTTCCGCAAAAGGCGCTGATATGATTTTTCAGTTCACTTTTAACGGCATCAACGCCTTCGCCGGTTGTGCAGGAAACCGCAAAAACTTTGATGCCTGCACGGCGATAAATCTCAACATATTCATCGGCTGATGCCAAATCATTTTTTGTGAAAACAACAATCGGCTCAATACCCTTGTTGACGGCAAGCGCGGTAAGCCTGTCAATTATCAACAACACAGGCTTAGGCTCGCTGACCGAAGAAACGATAAAAAGCCTGTCAACATTAGCGACAGGAGGACGCGCCAAGACATTTTTACGCTCATATATTTCATCAATTGTGTTTTCCGCATTTTCGTTAATACTGATTAATACATGGTCGCCTGCAAGCGGCTTTAATCCGTTTTTGCGAAAAACGCCTCTAGCCTTGCATTCATATATCTCACCGGCGGGTTCAACATAATAGAAGCCGCCCATACCTTTAATTATTATTCCTTCAACTTTTGAAGTCGGAGGCCAA
>JAZRIG010000070.1:0-14345 GCA_045645145.1 Acutalibacteraceae bacterium | reverse complement strand
TCACGGCTCTGTTTTCCGTCGCCGTTGATAGTGGGAACCTCTCCGTTCAAAAGCTGCTTAATGAATTTGGGGATTACCGCTGCATAAGCACCGTCAGGGTCTTGCCTGCGGCCAAAAACGTTGAAATATCTCAGACCATAAGTATCCAGGCCGTAATGACGTGTATATTGCTTTGCCCACTCCTCGTCACATTGCTTTGTCAATGCATAGGGAGACAGCAAATTACCCTCACGCCCCTCTTTTTTGGGGAGGTTAGGTTCATCGCCATAAACCGAAGAACTTGAAGCATATACAAATTTTTTAACTCCGTTTCTTCTTGCAGCTTCAAGCATATTGAGCGTGCCTTGAATATTGTTGGCACAATAAAACAGCGGCATCTCGATGCTTCTGGGAACGCTGCCCCAAGCAGCCTGATTCAAAACATAATCAACGCCTTGACATGCTTTCATGCAGGTATCGTAATCCTTTATATCTCCCTTAATAAACTCATAATTGGGATTGTCCAAAAACATATCAACATTTTTCTGCTTGCCTGTGGACAAATCATCGAGGCATCTGACACGATAGCCAAGTTTTAAAATTGCTTCGCACAAGTTTGAACCAATAAAACCTGCTCCACCTGTTACAAGAAAAAAAGAGTTTTCGGGGAATTTTAAATCAGAATATCCCATTATTAAAGCCTCCAGTATGAATATCCTGCTTCTTCATAGACCTTACGATCAAGGATACCCTTGATATCAAGCAAAACCTTTTGACCATCACCAAAGAAAGCATCTGTATCATTAATGGTTAATTTTTTGAATTCATCATGTGCAACGGCAAGAACAACCGCATCCATATTTTTAACAGCAGACATATCAATAAAGCTGATACCGTAAATATGCTTTGCTTCTTCTGCATCAGCCTGAGGATCTGCAATAACCGGATTTATACCGTATTCTTTAAGTTCATTAACTATATCAATAATTCTTGTGTTTCTTGTGTCCGGACAATTCTCTTTAAAGGTGAAGCCAAGTATGGCAACATTGGCATCCTTAACAGGCTTTCCTGCAGAAATCAGGTTTTTAACAATGTTTTCGGCAACATATTTGCCCATATCATCATTAATTCGACGTCCGGCCAAAATAACCTGGCTGTGATAGCCGAGCATTTCGGCTTTATATGTAAGATAATAAGGGTCAACGCCAATGCAATGACCGCCAACAAGACCGGGATAGAAGTTGAGGAAATTCCATTTTGTTCCGGCAGCCTTAAGAACAGCCTGGGTATCAATACCCATCTTGTTAAAAATTATCGAAAGCTCATTCATGAACGCAATATTAATATCACGCTGGCTGTTTTCAATAACCTTTGCTGCTTCGGCAACCTTAATGCTTTCAGCGCGGTGAACACCGGCATCAACAACAATCTCATACACTTTTGCAACAACATCGAGAGTTTCTTCGTCCATTCCGGAAACAATTTTTTTAATTGTTTCAAGGCGATGAACTTTATCGCCGGGATTGATTCTCTCAGGAGAATAACCGATTTTAAAATCTACACCGCACTTGAGTCCGGATTCCTTTTCAAGAATGGGCACGCAAACATCCTCGGTAACTCCGGGATAAACCGTTGATTCAAAAACAACAACAGAGCCGGGAGTTAGATTGCGGCCAAGAATACGGCTTGCACCCTCAACAGGCGACAAATCAGGGGTATGGTCATCATTTACCGGGGTAGGAACGGCAACGATATGAAATTTGGCATTTTTCAGCTGAGTTTCATCGGCGGTGAATTCAACGGTTGTGTTTTTAATTGCTTCATCGCCAACTTCGCGTGTAGGGTCAATGCCGCTCTTGTATAAATCAATTTTCTTTTCATTAAGATCATATCCGATAACATCAATCTTTTTGGCAAATGCAACAGCAATGGGCATACCTACATAACCAAGACCGACCAAAGAAAGCTTTTCTTCGCGTGTAAGCAGTTTTTCATATAAACCGGAAAAATTAACTTCAAATGACATTTGAATTACCCCTATCGTTAACAATTTTATTAATTTTAGTTAAATATGCATCAACAACAATTGAGCGTGAAAAATTTTTCTTGACGTATTCTCTTCCGCTTTTACCCATTGAAAGACGTACATCATTGGGTAATTCAAGAAATTTTTCGATTGTTTTCACAAGTTGATCAACATCACCGCCGTGATACATAAAGCCTGTAATATTGTCTTGAAAAGTTTCCATACATCCGGGATTATCTGTTGAAACCAAAGGTCTGCCTGATGATGCACTCTCAAGCAAAACGTTGCTCATGCCTTCACCGTAAGTTGAAGGGTGAATTGTTGCGTGCGAAGCAGCTACAAAAGGTTTTATGTCTTTCTGGCTTCCGTGATATTTAATAATCCCTCTGCTCTCCAATTCAGCAAGACGCTCAACATAATGCATTTCCGTAGGTTCAATAAACCCTAACATATTGAACTGTGTTTTCGGATACTTGGGCTTAATGCGCTCAGCAGCTTCAATATAGTCATCAACACCTTTATCGTGAAGTATTCTTCCTATATAATTAAAGACAACCGGTGCGCCTTCAATTCCGTTTCCGCCTTCGGGATACGGCTGCAACGGATATCTGTCCGTATCAACACCTGAACCAGGAATAAGCTTGCTGTCGCCTTTTATCATGCCAAGTTCATTTGCAATTTTCATATTCGCGGAGTTTTGGAACATAACACAAGCCGATAAACGGAAAGATATTTTAAAAAGCAGCATCACAAGCTTTTGAACAAGCCCACTCTGGTCAAGCACACTTCCGAAACCGGTTACATTGCTTATGACCGGAATTCGCAAAAGATGTGCGGCCACTCCTCCGTACACATTAGGTTTAGCTGTGTATGTAAGAACAACATCGGGACGATATTTTCTCAACAAAGAAACATAGTGAAGAAACAACTTTATATCAGCAATAATATTGGTTCCTCTTCTGTCAATTATCGGATTATCATAAAAATATTCAATATTTTTCATCAGTTCAAATTTCTCACCATAAGGGCAGGAAATCAAAACATCATAGCCGGCAGCTTTAATCCCTTCAATCAACTCTTTTCTGAAACAATATATGTCATCATCATTGTTTGTAAAAAGGGCTATAAGCTTTTTATTATGCTTATTCTTCATTAACTCACCGTAATTTCATTATTTTTTTACAGTTGTTTTTTCGTCTGAATTTTGAGATTCACTTTTCTTAAAAACAGATATAAAAGTTATAAACAAAATTTTAATATCATTAACTAAACCGAATTTTTCAATTGCAGCCAAGTTATAAAACATTTTATCCGGCAAAACAACTTCAAGATAGGTTTTTTCGGCATCCTCTGCCTCATCAAGTAATTCACTTTCGTTTCGGTAAAAAACACTGGCCTCAGAAGTAATTCCTGCCGGCAAAAGAAGCGTTGCCATCATTTCATCTGTGTATTTTTCAACATATTTAGGCACTTCAGGGCGTGTCCCAACGAATGTCATTGTGCCACGAAAAACATCAATTAGCTGGCTGAGCTCATCAATCTTATATTTTCTGATAAACGAACCTACTTTGGTAACTCTTGCATCATTGCTTACGGTTAGCTGCGAGCCTCTGTCAGCACCTGTAACCATCGAACGGAATTTAAAAATTTTAAATTCCTGCCCATATTGAGTAACTCTTATCTGCCGATAAAAAACAGGGCCATCGGAATCAAGTTTGATTGCAATTGCAGTTATCAGAAAAACAGGTGATAACAAAATCAGCAAAAATCCTGAAACCGTTATATCAAACAGACGTTTCAAAAATAAGCTGAGCTTTCTTTTTGCCAAAATATCGTAATATTTTTTGACCTCCGGTGTGCGCATTTCGGGAGGCAGGTTATCCCATTTGCGTAACATCATTGCGGCTCCTTTAAATATAATTCTTTAAGACTTCAGTAAAGCTGTCAATAATATAGTCAACATCTTCATCTGTCAGCTTCGTATGAAGCGGCAAGGTAATTTCATTTTCAAAAAAAGCCTTGGCATTGGGGAAATCTTCAATATCAAAACCAAGATTTTTATATGCAGTCATCATAGGCAACGGCTTGTAGTGAACGTTGCATGCAACACCTCTTTGTGCCATTTCGGTTATTATCTCATTTCTTTGTTCAAGGGTAATCCCAGGAACGCGTGTTATATAAAGATGACCAGAACTTGAATGATTGCAGCCAAAATGCTCAAGATGTTTTATTCCCAATGCATCAAGCGCATTGTCATATTTTTCTATGATTTCTTTTCTTCTTTCCAACAGACCGTCATATCTTTCCAGCTGCTTGATTCCTATGGCAGCCATAATATCAGTCATATTGCATTTATACCACGGTCCGACAATATCATATTCCCATGCTCCCGCTTTGGTTTTTGCAAGGGCATCCTTTGATTGACCGTGAAGGCTAAAAAGCTGATATTGTTTATAAAGCATATCGTCATCAATGCCGTCTATGCTTCTCCAGGTTGCGGCACCGCCTTCGGCAGTTGTTAAATTCTTAACCGCATGAAACGAAAAAGAAGAGAAATCAGCAATGCTGCCGGCTGATTTGCCGTTCCTTATTGCGCCCAAAGAATGCGCGCAGTCAGCAACAACAGCAACCCGTCCGATAGCTTTTTGAACAGGACCTGAGGGAGTAAACAAGTGCTTTTTATTTTCAACCGCTTTATAAATACGGTCATAATCACAAATTACGCCACCAAGATCAACCGGTATGATTGCTTTTGTTTTTGAGGTAATGGCCGCTTCCATTTTATCGTAATCCATCTCAAAAGATTCAGGCTGAGAATCAACAAACACAACTTTTGCACCCAAGTGAATTGCCGCAGAAGCAGATGCTGTGTATGTGTAAGCGGGAACAATCACCTCGTCCCCTTCTTTAACGCCGAAAACACGCAGGTTAAGCTCAAGAGCAGCAGTAGCTGAATTAAGACAAACTGCCTTATTTACGGCACAATATTCAGCAATCATCTTTTCAAAAAACTTGGTTTTGGGTCCTGTTGTTATCCAACCGGAACGTAAAACTTCACAAACCTCCGCTATCTCAGCTTCGCCGATATCCGGTTTATTAAATGGAATATTTCTCATTTTGATCGCCGCTTTCAACTGTTATTATAAATCCGAATGTATTTTATCAGCAGAATACGTAGGAACCATTTTTTCAACCATAGAGCAAATATCATCGCTGTTTTCATAGGCAGCAGTCATCAGCTCTGAAAGCTGAATTTGAAATGATTCGGTATCAAAAGGAACAGGATTGCCGATATGGATAAGCTTGTTCGGTGTTGTTTTCATGCCCTCTTCTGCCAAAAGCTTCTCTTCAAAAAGCTTTTCACCCGGTCTTAATCCTGTATATTCAATCGCAATATCCACATCCGGTTTTAAACCGGAAAGTTTAATAAGATTTCTTGCAAGTGTATCGATTTTGACCGGAGAACCCATATCCAGAACAAAGATTTCTCCGCCTTCTGCGTAAGCTCCCGCAAGCAAAACCAAAGACACAGCTTCAGGAATTGTCATAAAATACCTGATTATATCAGGATGCGTAACCTTGACCGGTCCGCCTCGCTCAATCTGCTGCTTGAATAACGGAACAACAGAACCGTTAGAGCCAAGCACATTGCCGAATCGCACCGCCACAAATTCAGTTCTGATATCGGAAGATAATTTTTCGTTAACCAAACCATCCTCAATGCTAACATCCTCAAAGTGGGTAAACATTCTTGGAATTTCAGTATGATTTTTTTCTTTAATCTTTCTATCAAATGACTGAACAATCATTTCACAAAGCCTTTTGCTGGCACCCATAATATTGGTTGGGTTAACAGCCTTGTCCGTGCTGATAAGAACAAATCGCTCGCAATTATTCATCATTGCGGCATAAGCGGTTTTGTATGTTCCGATAACGTTATTTTTGATGGCTTCGCATGGACTTACTTCCATAAGAGGAACATGCTTATGCGCTGCAGCATGATAAACAATATCGGGATGATAATTTTTAAAAATACTGTCAAGCCTTCTTGAATCTCTCACGGAGCCGATAAGAACATCGAGATTCATCTGCGGATATTTGTCCTTGAGTTCCTGTTGAATCGTATATGCGTTATTTTCATAAATATCGAGGATAATCAAACGCTTCGGCTCGTGGGCAGCAACCTGTCTGCAAAGTTCACTTCCGATTGAACCTCCACCGCCTGTGACAAGAATAGTCTTATCTTTAATGAGGTCATAAACCTCTTGCATTTCGGTTTTGATAGGATCACGACCGAGAAGGTCTTCAACCGAAACTTCCTGCATTGAGCCAACAGTGATTCCGCTATTGGCATACTGATAAAAATCAGGCAGATTTTTAATTTCACAATTTGTTTCACTGCATATACCGACAATATCTCTTATAGCCTCTTTAGGCGCGCTGGGCATCGCAATATAAATCTTTTCAATATGATATTTGTTAACATTAAACAGAATATCGTCACGACCGCCAACAACCGGAATACCGTCAACATATCTGTTATGCTTATTGGGGTCGTCATCAATTATGCAAAACACTTTATCAACATGTTTATCATTTTTCGCAATACTTCTGAGAAGCATTTGGCCTGCATAACCGGCTCCGACAAGCATAACCCTGTTAACCGTTTTTGAAGCCTCAGCTCTCAAATGATTGATTTGAAGAGAAATGAAACGGTATGAAAACCTTGCTGCAACAATAAGAATAAACTGAAGGCACGATCCCACAAGATAGTATGAAATCGGCATTCTGCAAAAAACAACTGTTATCCCTACTATATGAAAGAGAGACACAGCAGTTCCGCCTACCGCAGCACGTACCAATTCATTAAAACCGGCAAAACGCCAGACACTGTGGTACATTCTGATAAAATAAAAAATAACGAGACTGACTACAGTATAAATCGGCATAAATTTTGAATAAGGTTCAAAATATTCCTTCGGAATTTCCGAAAAAATACAGTCAAACCTGACCCAAAGGGCCAAAAAGTATGACACGTTTATTGCCATTATGTCATAAAACATTAAAAAGGCTGCAATAATATGCCAATGTTCGATATGAAATTTTCGTTTTGGGGAAGCTGTATTCTTCTTCATAAATACACCTCAATTCACGGTAATTTCATTGAAAAAACTGAAAGTTATGTATTATTTTATGGCTTTATCTGCAGCATGCTTATGTTTGCGATTGTTGCCATACCCGTAACCATAACCTTTTCGTGAATAGCCATAGCCATATCCACCGTATCCGTAGTTTAAAGCGCCTGCTTCTGCTCCGTTGAGGACACAGCCGATAATCTTGATATCTGTTGACATAAGATTATCAATACTTGCACGGATTTTGGAAATTCTTACTGCATCCTGATGGATAACATACAATGCAGCATCGGAAGCCTGAGCAATATAAAATGTGTCGGAAACAAGGCCGCTTGGCGGAGTGTCAACCAAAACATAATCATAATCATCTTTGACGCTGTTGAAAATCCTTTTAAGATTATCCGTATTAAGCATTTTAGGCAAAATCTTCTTATCCCAATTAAAAGACATAAACGAAATGTTGTGTTTAGCAAGATAAGCAATTTTGTAATCATCATTTTCTGTCTGATAATCAATGGTGTCTGTATCCACACCCAACAGAAGCGCAACACTCGGATGCCTTAAGTCAGCATCAACGAGAAGAACTTTTTTTCCATAATCAGCAAGTGATAAAGCCAGATTGGTTATAACGGTTGTCTTGCCCTCAGACGGCGCTGTGCTTGTTGCCATTATAATCTTTTCGTCTGCAGGAACTGAGTTGACAAAAACATTTCGAAAAACTCTTATCGATTCCAAAAAACCGCTGCTGATTTTATCATTATTGAACAAAAGCGAGCGATCAGTCTTTTTGCTGTGCTTTTTGAAATCAACCATAGGAACGGTTCCTATAACTTCGCAATTCAGTTCATTTTTGATATCCTTTTTGCTTTTAACGGTTTTACGGAAAAAAGCATAAATAAGAATCCAAACAAGTCCTATGAATATTCCCACAAAGACTCCGTCGCGCGCTTCGTTGATATAGCTACGGCCGTTTGAAGGCGTTTTGGCAACTACGGGACTTGTTATCATTTCAAACTTAATGTTACCTATAACATAACGGGCAACAGAAGGATAGTTATCAATAACCGATAAAAGAACATCATAAGTCAACTGGGGATCTCTTCCTGTTGCATTTAAAGTAAACATATTTGAACCCGGAACGGATGAAGCACTTAAAGAAACAGGAAAATAGTCAAGTTTCAAATCCTCGCAAACGGCATCCTGCAAAAGATTGCATCCCAAAATATTCGGAAAAGTTGTTGATAAGTTGCTTGCGGTTGAAGCGTCATAAAAGAAAGAATAAACGGACACACCGCCAATCACTCCGGAACCGCTTTGTGTGCTTACGGTAAAAGTTGCCGAAGATGTATAGTGCGGAACATAATTCGAATATCCCCTTGCAAAAATGACGCCGCCAAAAATAAGCGCAAGAGTAACACAAACCCACCAAAACTTTTTAAATCCCTTTAAAAAATCACTCAAGTAAATTTTGATAGTATCATTGCTATCATGTTTTGAACCATGATTTATATTTTCTGCCTGACTCATTTTTAAAATCATCCTTCAGTATTTTAAATCAATCAACAAAAAAGCCGGAAGCTAATCTGTCTGATTCATTGTCATCAACAATATTTTCGTCATTTACGTCGATGCGATTATAATACTTACCGTATCTGCTGTTTTTCTTGCTATAATAATAACCGCCTTCATCATTGCCGGTAATACCAAACAAAGTGATTTCAGGATATACATCATTAAGAATGCACCCTGCAATCTCTCCGCCAACCTCAGAAACAGTAATAAGCGCATCATTTACAGCTGTTGCCGTTGCAACATCAGTACGAACAGCCATAATTGTTTTGTCGACAATTTTCACAATATCGGTTACAGAAGAATCTGCAGACATCGGCGCCGTATCAACAATTATATAATCAACTTTATCTTTGAGAGCATTTAATATCTTTTCAATTTCTCCGTCAGCAAACCACTTTGAATATTCAGCACACGGAGAAGTGTTCAGTGCCAGATAAAGTGAAGTTTTCTTATATCGTCTCAAGCGAAAGTCATTATATTTAATTTTTCCGCTGAAGAGGTCACTAAGTTCGGAATTTTCTTGATACTTCTCTTCAAAAATCTTATAAATAGCAGGTTTTTTAACATCAAGATCGATTAAAATAACTCGGTTGCCGCGCGCTGCAAGTGAAATGGCGAGGTTAGAAGCGATTGTTGATTTGCCTTCATTCTCAGCCACACTGGTGACCGCAAAAACCTTGTCCGAATGAGTTCTGTTTAAATACTCGATTTTAGCAGCAATTTTGTGATAGTTCTCAACAAATTTCAAACTCATTAATGAACTGCCGTTTATTAACAAAGATTTTTTCTTCTTTTTTAAGTATTCTTTTAATGTCAGATACTTTCTTTCGTGCGGAATAGCACCCAAAAGCTTTGCATCGATTTTTTCGTTAAAAGAATCCTCATTTTTAACGGTATCTCTTAAGACAGAAATTAAAACTATAGCAAAAAGTGATAAAACAACACAAGCAGAAACAATCAAACTTCTGTTGCTGAAAGGCAATCCGTTTGAAGCGCCTCTTGGCATTGACGGCTGTTTTAAAACGGTTATAACCGCATTGGAAAAAATTTTATCGGAAACCTCGGGATGAACCTTCAAAACCGCCGACAGCAACTCATAGGCGTCTTGCGGACTGCTGCTGGTTACTTTTAACTGAATAAAATTGGTATCATTCATAATCTCAGCAGAAATACTGCCGTTAAAACTGCTTTTATTGGCCAAATCAGCAGCTTTGGACTTTATGGTGGGTTCAACAAAAACCTGCGTAAAGATATTTGCTATTTCAACAGAAGAAACATAATTTGAAGTCCCGCTTCCCCCACTGGTTGACACAACAAGAGTTGCATAAGAAGTATATTGAGGGGTATATATACTTCGTGAGGCTATGTAGAAACCCATAACAGCAATGAGTACGGTCAAAACAACAACCCAAAGGTTTTTAATAACGTCTTTAAGAATACTGTATAATTCAATTGTAAATCTTTTATTTTTCATAATTTCAGTTCCCTACAATAACCGTCAACACAGTATGACCACGTTGTCCTTTATCATCAGTAGCATAATAATGAACAAGATGTGTTCCTTCTTTTTTTAAATCTGCGTTGGTTTCAATAACAACTTTTGAAGTTAAATCTTTTTCAGCATAATCAAACGCATTCTCGAGATAGCTTTTGAAATCGGGATTTGTGCCGGGTTTAACGTATATAAGATATTCACTCAATTCTATCTTCGGAGCAGACACGCTTCTGTCCTCAACGATAAAAGGTATTTCAGCTTCGGATGTGTCTCCTTTGCTGTTTGTAACCGTTGCATCAATATAAAAAACACCTTCAACGCCGGGAGTGAAACTTTCGGTTGTCATGATCATGTACCTCGTAATATTTCCCTCAATACAATCACTCGCACCGATTTTTCCCGCAACGCTTACTGTATCATAAAGCGAAAAGCACAAAGAATCGTTAACAAAAAATCTTGGAGAAGCATAGTCTTTATATCTGATTTTTCTTGTAGCGGTTGCAACATTGTTATCGCTGTCACAAACAGCATAAGTAACCTTGCTGACACCCTTCTCAACAAAGCGCGAAATCGACTCAACAATAACCTTATCGGTTAAATCCTTATCCTTTTCATCATAAGCAGAAACACCAGCCAACAGCTCCTCATCACTCGCATGCAAGCTGACATCTATTATCTCATCTTTAACGGTTATAACAGGAACAGTATTGTCGGTATTTAATTTTTCATTGACAAAGTAATAAACAAAAACAATAGAAGTGAGAACAAAAATTATAGACACAACTATTCTCAACACTTTTATCATAACAAAAACTCCCGCTTTAACAGTTAGAAAGTAACAATTTCTTTATTTTGCAAAACTAGTTTCGGATTAATTTTCAGAAGAATATCAGCATAACTCTCCGAATACAAATCACTTATCATTTCGTGGATATCGCCTAAAAAAGGGGTTCGCATATAAGGGCTGTGCCCGTCGCTGGCAACAAAATCGGCAAGCTGCTCCTCAATAAGTCTGTGAGCCTCAACATAGGAATCCCTTCCAAACCCTCCGTTAAGGCTGCCTTTATTAATCTGAAGCAAGCAACCCATATTCTTTAAGCGCATAGCTGCCGAACTGTCTTCACAAACAAAAGCATATCGTTCAGGATGCGCAACTATCGGAACAAATCCCTCTGCAAGAAGCTGTTCAAGCCTTGAATAGACATTGGAAGAATGTTCAAAGAAGTCAAACTCAACGAGCGGATATTTTGAATCATTCAGGGTTATAAGCTTACCCGCCTTCAAAAGCGATAAAAATCGTCCCGAACAAAATATCTCCTGCCCCGGAAAAATTCTGACTGTACATTGGTTTTCCGAAAGAATCTTATTAATCTCCTTGATTTTTTTCAGCAATGAAGAATCCCAAAGATTTTGGAAAGAATTCGGAACATTTGAATGCGGGGTTGCAACAACAATTTTTGTGCCGCCGCTTTCGGCAAACATAGCCATTTTGACAGACTCTTCGATGCTGCTTGAGCCGTCATCAATACCTTGTAAAATATGGCAATGAATGTCAATCATGGCATACCTCCGCATAATAGTTATATATATTATATAATACTATATATTGCTGACAAAAGTCAACATTATATTAGTCTATTTTTGCAATTTCCTCAAATTAACAAAACCGCCTGAACAATACGTTCAAGCGGTTTTATTTCAGTTAGCTGTTATGAGAAGAAAGCAACGCTCTGACCCAGGTCGCCGGAAGTGAATTTGCAATAAGAAACAACGGGAATCACGCAGCCGCTTTCGGTCTCACCGAAAGCATTGGCCAAGTCTCCGCCAACAATCTCATAGATCAAATTCTTTTCTTCCTCGGTGATTGAGCAAGAGGAAGCGGAACGTGCATTTGTGGCAGTTCCTGACAGCTTAATTGTGGGTTTAATATACTGATTCATTTAAAACTTCCCCCATAACTTTATATTTTCCGAAATGAGTGCAAATATTGATTTAAAGAACGAAACAACCTTTTCGAAGAAAGAAGCAAGCATCCCCTTTGTTTCTTCATAGCTGTCATCGGGTTCAACAGAAGGATAAGTGATAACATATTCACCGACGGGATCGAGGTCAGGGTCGGGATTTGCCACCACTCTGTTGGGCTCTGAACCGGGATATGCAACAACTTCATTAATTGCGGGAAGGCTGTATTCAACAACTTCCGGAGTTCTGGCCATCATCATTCTGACGTTTGCAAGGTCGGCTGTGTTTGCTGCAGCAGGAACAGCACCGACAAGCTTAAGATTATTAACTGCAAGAAGGCCTGTGCCTGTGTTGGTGATAACAACAGGAGCAACGCCGTTGCTATTGGGAGTCAGGCAATCCGTAATATCATAATACAATTCTGTTGCGGTGTTTATGGGATATGCCAGTTCGCCGTTAATTGAGAGCTGAGGTGCACCTGATGCTGCGCGAACGCCGAGCATAACTCTTGCGCTTGAATTGGGAAGAGTAACGTTGAATGTTACACCTTTTGCATTATTTGCATCTTTTGCAAGATAAAGCTCATTCTGAGGACCCTTCTTTTGGTAATTTGCAAAACCGGTCTCACCAAAGCTTCCTCCTTCAATATAAGCAAAAATATCTTTAATGCCGGTGAATGCGCCGTTTTCAACGTCTGCAAGCTCGTTAATTACGTTGTAGTATGTTGCGCCCTGTTCATTGGCAACATAAGCTGTTGAACCGCCGTTAACAGGATTATAAACACGAACACCGTCAATATAGTTGTTGAGCGTTGTAGCATACATTGAAACAGAGCCGTCATCAACACCTTCAACGCCTGTGCCGCCGTTGAAGATTGAATTATCATCCATCCAGATAACTTCGATATCTTCGCCTGCAAGCTCTTCCATGCCGATATCAGCAAGCATTTCAGCAATCATTTCATCATTGGAAACAACTGCCGAAGAAGCTTCGATTTCCGTGCCGTCGGCATCAACTGCATAGGTTGATGCATTTTTAACAGCCTGTGCGCTGCTCAGATAAGCCGCGGTAGCTTCAACGGTATAAGTGCCGTAAGCGCCGGTGAAGCTGACAATGGGAACCTGCTTAAGAGATGCGCCGAAGTTAGCATCGCTGTAATATGTATCAACCATGTAAACCTTCTTGATTGTTGAACCCTGTTTAACGGTTACAATCTGAATGCCGGTTGTGTTATCACAAGCGGAAATCAGGTCAAATCCTGTGCCTGTGAAGTTGAAGGTTGCGGTTTCGCTGCGGTTAGCAGACGATGTAACGGTTGTGTGGTAAGCAGTGCCGTTTGAAAAGCCCGTTCCCGTGCTGTATGCAGCATCATAGCCGTAAACATCGTTTGAAGCTGAAGCAGACTGCGAGAGACCAGCCGAAGAACCGACAGGTGTCCAATCATTTTTAGCGCTGTTGGTAGAAGGCCTGACAATATATGGTGATTCTTCAAAAAGAACATTGGATGCGGGAACCATGCTTGCCTTTGCCCAATAGTAATCACCGGCAGGCTTCTGAATAAGCATATATGCCTCTCGTTTGCCGTCGCAGTCAGGCGCGATGTTTGAATAAATTTTTCCGCCGGAAATTGATACTGCCGAATCTCCGCTAATATTTACACTGGTCTTATATTGGCTTGTGTTTTGCTTAACAGGAGAGGAATCAACTGCAAGAACGTTACCGTAAACATTGGAGTTTGCCATTGACAAACCGAAGTCATAAACATAGGGATAAGTGGGAACTTCAAAATAAGCCTGCGGGAAATACTGAGTGGCTGTGCCGCTTGAAACAGCGGAGGAGTTTGCATAAATCGCCGTTTTCGCTTCATTGCTTATGGGCAAGTTCAAACCGTGTTCCACAGCAGGATTCAAAAGAACGCCGTCAATCTGAAGATAATGCTTTTTGCCCTCGTTACCGTCAGCAACGTATTCGCTTGAATAGTCGAAACCTGTAAGCTGAACCGTGTTGTTTGAAACATTTTTGGTAATATTATAGCTTGCGTTTACGGGAGCTTCTTCGTAGATTCTGCCGAGTGAGTCATAATAAATCTGTGAGGTTTTTGCGGTTGCTGTTGAAGCGTTCGTAAGCATGAAAGTGCTGCCGAGACTTTGAAGGGTAACCGAATCACTGCCGAGTG
>JAZRIG010000069.1:0-13438 GCA_045645145.1 Acutalibacteraceae bacterium | reverse complement strand
CATTCAGCCTTATTCCCGGCAAAAAGAAGCTCAATCTTCACGCAAGCTATGCGATTTTCGGCGGCGAGAAGGCGGACAGAGACGCTCTTAAGCCGGAGCATTTCGCAAAGTGGGTTGAGTTTGCAAAAGCAAGAAACATCGGCATAGATTTTAACCCCACATTCTTCTCGCATCCGATGGTTAAAGACGGGCTGACTCTTTCATCGCCCGATGAAGAAGTTCGCAAATTCTGGGTTGAACACGGCAAGCGCTGCGTTGAACTTTCAGACTATTTTGCAAAAGAAACAGGATATCCCTGTGTTATGAACATTTGGATTCCCGACGGCTACAAGGACATCCCCGCAGACCGCCTCTCCCCCCGCCTGCGCTTCAAGAAATCGCTTGACGAAATCCTTGAAACACCCTATGACAAGAGCATGGTTTACATCACTCTTGAATCAAAGGTTTTCGGCATAGGTCTTGAATCCTACACCGTCGGCTCGGCCGAATTCTGCCTGAGTTATTCAATCCAAAAAGGCATTGTTCCCCTTATGGATAACGGCCATTATCATCCCACGGAGCTTGTTTCAGATAAAATCCCCTCAATGCTTGCATTCAGCGATAAAATAGCTCTGCATATAACAAGAGGCGTTCGTTGGGACAGCGACCATGTTGTTATCCTTGATGACGAAACAAAAGAAATCGCGAAGGAAATCGTCAGAAACGATGCACTTGACAGAGTGTTCATTGCAACGGACTACTTTGACGCTTCAATCAACCGCATCAGCGCATGGGTAACCGGCGTTCGCAACGTTCAGAAAGCGCTGCTCTTTGCTCTGCTTCAGCCTTCAAAGAAGATGCAGGAACTTCAGGACAGCGCAAACTTCACCGAGCTTATGATTCTCAGTGAAGAAATGAAAACAATGCCCTTGGGCGATATCTGGGCAGAATTTCTCAAAAGACAAGGCACAGAAAGCTGTTATTTAAACAGCATAAAAGAATATGAAGATAAGGTTTTGGTGAACAGAAAATGAAAAACATAATGGATGCACCCTTTGTAAAGGGTATGATGAAAACAACCGCAAACATGTATCGCATGGGTTGGGACGAAAGAAACGGCGGCAACATCAGCATGATGCTTGAGAATGACGAAGTTGCCGAATATCTTGATATCAACGCTCCCATCAGAACAATCGAAATGGGCTTTGATGCAAGCGTTCTTGTCGGCAAAATTTTCATTGTTACCGGCACAGGCAAATATTTCAAGAACATTGAGGATGACCCTGAGAATAACCTCGGCATCATCAAAATCGCAGAAAACGGCACAACCGCAGAGCTTCTTTGGGGCTACAGCGACGGCGGCAGACCCACTTCCGAGCTTCCCGCTCATCTTATGAGCCACATCTCAAGACTCGGCAAAAATCCTGAAAACAGAGTTATTATGCACAGCCACCCCACAAACACTCTTGCAATGACTTATGTTCATGAGCTTGACGAGAAAAAGTTCACACATTCGCTTTGGGAAATGTGCACCGAGTGCATGGTTGTTTTCCCCGACGGTATCGGCATCCTTCCCTGGATGGTTTGCGGCACAAACGAAATCGGCATTGCAACCGCAGAAAAGATGAAGGAGTTCAGACTTGTTGTTTGGGGCCAGCACGGCATCTACGGCTGCGGCAAGGATCTTGACGAAGCTTTCGGCCTTATCGAAACAGTTGAAAAGGCTGCGCAGCTTTACATGATGACTGCTCACCTGCCCAGAGTCAACACAATCACCGACCCCGACCTTGTTGAGATTGCAAAAGCATTTAATCTTCTTGACGTATACAGACGCGACTTCCTTAATCTTTAATTTTTAAATAAATAACAGGAGGACATTAAAATGGCAAACAGATTTGTACTTAACGAAACATCATATCACGGCAAGGGCGCTATCGCCGCAATCGCCGATGAATTCAAGGCAAGAAGCTTCACAAAAGCTCTTGTTTGCTGCGACCCCGACCTTATCAAGTTTGGCGTTGCAGATAAGGTTTTCAACGTTCTCAAAGGCGCTGACATCGCTTATGACGTATTCAGCACAATTCAGGCTAACCCCACAATTGAAAACGTTCAGGCAGGCGTTGAAGCATTCAAAGCAAGCAGCGCTGACTGCATCATCGCTGTTGGCGGCGGCTCATCAATGGACACCGCAAAGGCAGTTGGCATCATCATTGCAAACCCCGAATTTGCAGATGTCCGCTCACTTGAAGGCGTTGCCCCCACAAAGAATAAGTGCGTTCCCATCATTGCCGTTCCCACAACAGCAGGCACCGCTGCAGAAGTTACAATCAACTATGTTATCACAGACGCGCAGAACAACAGAAAGATGGTTTGCGTTGACGTTCACGACATCCCCGTTGTTGCTGTTGTTGACCCCGACATGATGTCCACTATGCCCGCAGGTCTTACCGCCGCAACAGGCATGGACGCCCTCACACACGCTATTGAAGGCTACATCACCAAGGGCGCATGGGAACTTAGCGATATGTTCCACATCAAAGCTATTGAAATTATTGCAAAGAGCCTCAGAGGCGCTGTTGCAAACACAGACGAAGGCAGAGAAGGCATGGCTCTCGGCCAGTATGTTGCAGGCATGGGCTTCTCAAACGTTGGTCTCGGCATTGTTCACTCAATGGCTCACCCCCTCGGCGCTCTCTACGACACACCTCACGGTGTTGCAAACGCAATCATTCTTCCCACCGTTATGGAATATAATGCACCCGCAACAGGCGATAAATACAGAGACATTGCAAAGGCAATGGGCGTTGAAGGCACAGAGGCAATGAGCATTGAAGATGCAAGAAAAGCAGCGATCGAAGCTGTTAAGCAGCTTTCAATCGATGTAGGCATCCCTGCAGACCTTAAGGAAATCGTTAAAGCTGAGGATATCCCCTTCCTTGCACAGTCCGCTTTTGATGACGCTTGCAGACCCGGCAACCCCAGAGACACAAGCGTTGAAGAAATCACCGCTCTTTATAATTCACTTATCTGAACAAGATAGTAAATCCGCCGAAGCTTATTGCTTCGGCGGATTATTTTTTTGCCTTTTCAAGGCAATATATACTTTTCTTTATAAGCTTTGAATTTGCCGGTAAATTCCTCGCTGCCAGAGGTTTTATAATTATTAAGATATTCATGAGTATCAAAAACAGATCGGCTTATCTGAATAAGACAAACGGCAATGTTGGAGCAATGGTCGGAAACTCTTTCATAGTTAGTCAGCAAATCAGAAAGAACAAAACCAAGCTCTATGGTGCAGCTGCCACCGGTAAGGCGCGAAACATGCCTTTTCTTTATTTCCGAAAGTATTCCGTCAATGACCTGTTCAAGCGGCTCAACGCTCAATGCAAGCTGAGCATCATTGCCGCTGAATGCATCAGCCGTTATTTCAAGAATTTCTTTGATTGCATCGGTTGCCACTTTCAATTCGCCGTTGGCATTTTGAGAAAAATGAATCTGCTTTTCGCTGATTTCCTTTGCTGTTTTCATAATGTTAACCGCATGGTCGCCGATTCGTTCAAAATCGCCTATGGCATGAAGCAGCGTTGCTACGGTGTTACTGTCCTCATCAGACAAATCATGACTTGAAATTTTAACAAGAAATGTGCCAAGCTTGTCCTCATACTCATCAAGAATCTGTTCCTGTTCAACGATTTTTTCTGCTGCTTTTGAGTCATATTTATCAATAAGAGCAATCGACGCAAGCAAAGTATCAATCGCAAGTCTGCCCATTTTAACCGTATAATTCCTGCTTTCCGCAACGGCAAGTGACGGAGAATTGAGAAGTCTGTCATCAATGAATGCACTTTTGCCGATTGACTTTTTATCTTTAACTGTTTTTCTCGCAAGCTTTTCAATCTGCTTTGAGAACGGAAAAAGAAGAACGGTTGTTGCAATATTAAAAACACTGTGGACTATTGCGATTCCCGCAGGGTCAATTGCGGAATCGGCAAAAGCAAAGTCAAAAATCATGTTCGTTGTGTAAAAAGCAGTGAGCAAAACGGCGGTTCCGATAAGATTAAAATAGACATGAATCGCAGCCACTCGCTTCGCATTTTTGCTGACACCGATGCTTGAAATGAGCGCGGTAACACACGTTCCGATATTCTGACCCATAATAATGGGTATTGCCATGCTGTAAGAAAGCGCACCTGTTAATGACAGAGCCTGCAAAATACCGACCGTTGCCGATGAGCTTTGAACAACCGCGGTTAAAACCATTCCTACAAGCAAACCGAGAATCGGGTTATTGAACATAACCATCATATCCCGAAACTCCTTCATCTCCGAAAGCGGAGACATGGCATCGCTCATCATTTCCATGCCGAACATGAGTATTGCAAAGCCAAGACAAATGCTGCCGATATCCTTTGAGCGGTTTTTCTTTGCAACCATCACAAGAAGTATTCCGATAAACGCCACAACAGGCGAAAAAGCCGATGGCTTAAGAAGGCTGACAAAGAAGTTGTCGCTCTCAATTCCCGCAAGGCTGAGTATCCATGCGGTAACCGTTGTTCCGATATTGGAACCCATAATAACGCCAACCGAACGACCAAGCTGCATTATGCCCGAGTTAACCAAACCGACAAGCATAACCGTAACTGCCGAAGATGACTGAATGGTTGCGGTTATGGCAACACCGAGCAAAAGTGCTTTAATCGGCTTGTCTGTCATCTTTTTCAGGATTTTTTCAAGCTTTCCGCCCGCAGTCTTTTCAAGCCCTCCGGACATTGTGTTCATTCCGAAAAGGAAGAGAGCAAGGCCGCCTAAAAGTGAAATAAAGTTAAAAACCGTCATAGAATACCTCCAAGCCTATGCTTAAGAAAATATACGCACTTTCTTTTAATATAAAACAAAATCTGACAATTATCAATACTTTTTAAACATCATTTTAAAAATATCCGCATTTAATTATTCATTCTATAACATCGTAAGAAAGAATATATTTGTTTAAAGGGTGTGTGATTTATGATATTCAAACTTAAAAAAACATACATTGCCGCTGCCGTTTTTGCAATTACAGCGACCGCAATCACATTTTCAACATTCAACATAATAACTGTATCAGCACGTATCTCCTCTTTTCAATTGCCCATTGTCATGTATCATCAGCTGACAAAATCCGATTCAAGAGCAGGAAAATATGTGCTGACAGTTGACCAATTTGAAAAAGATTTGAGGTTTTTGAAGTTAAAAGGATATCAAACCGTTACCGTACAACAGCTTTTGGATTTTTCGCAGGGAAAGGATAACCTTCCTTCAAAAGCAATTATGCTCACCTTTGATGACGGCTGCGAAACACTCTATGAATATGCGCTGCCGCTGCTTGAAAAATACGGCTTCTGTGCAACAGGCTTTGTTATAGGCTCACTTGCCGATTATTACACCGCAATCGATGACCACAACCTTAATTATTCTAACCTGAATTGGACGCAAATAAAAGAATTGAGCGAAGGAAACATAATAGATATCCAAAGCCATTCCTATGATTTGCATAAAAACACGGGCAACCGCTCCGGAATAAAAAAGAAAAAAAGTGAAACAATTGAGCAATACAGTGAATTTTTGGGTGCCGATGCGGAAAAAATGAAAACAGAAATGATTAATTACACAGGCAAAGCTCCGATTGCGATTGCATATCCTTTTGGCAGCTACAGCACCGAAAGCAAAGATATTTTAAAAAATCACGGAATCAAAATAGCTTTTACCTGCGAAGAACGTGTAAATATAATAAAAAAAGCCGAGTCCGACTGGCTTTTCGGACTCGGCAGATATAACAGAGCAAACGGTATAAGCTCCGAGAGCTTTTTTGAAAAAATGGGAATAAGTTAAGGCTTGCCTTAACCGAGATTTTTCTCAATTGCGGAAATTTCAACGCATAAGCAGAGAATTTCAACCGCCTTGCAGAGTTCGTCCCTTGACGGGAAGGTGGGGGCAATGCGGATGTTTTTATCCTCGGGGTCTTTGCCGTAGGGATAGGTTGCGCCTGCACCTGTTAGAGTAACACCTGCCTCTTTGCAAAGAGCAACAGTTCTTTTTGCACAACCTTCCAAAACATCAAGGCTGATAAAGTAGCCACCGTTAGGACTGGTCCACGAAGCAACACCCTTGCCTGCAAGATTCTTTTCAAAAGCAGTCAAAACAGCATCAAACTTGGGCTTCAAAATCTCTGCATGTTTGAGCATCTGAGCCTCAACGCCGGATTTATCCCTAAGATAGTTAACATGGCGAAGCTGATTTATTTTGTCATAACCGATAGTCTGAACAGTCATGCGGCTTTTGATTGATTTGATGTTTGCGTCGGAAGCGGCAAGAACGGAAATTCCTGCGCCGGGGAAGGTAACCTTTGAGGTTGAGGTAACCTCAATAAAATAATCCTCTGTTCCGAATTCCTTGCAAACCTCAAAAATGTTGAGAAGCTTGTCGGGAGTATTGTTAATATGATGAATGCAGTATGCATTATCCCAAATTACTCTGAAATCATTTGCCGCAGGCTTAAGAGCAGCAAATCGGCGAACGGTTTCATCGGAATAGGTTATTCCCGAAGGATTGGAATACATGGGTACACAGATAATGCCCTTAACTTTTTCGTCCTTAACAAGACCGTCAATCATATCCATATCAGGGCCGTTTTCATCGGAAGGTATATTAATCATCTCAATACCAAAATGCTCGAGAATGGCAAAATGCCTGTCATAACCCGGAACAGGGCAAAGGAATTTGATTCCGCTCTGTTTGCACCAAGGCTCACCGCCGGCACCGAAAATCATGCACTGCGCAATATAGTCATACATAATTGTGAGGCTGGCATTGCCGAAAACAATCAGATTTTCAGGGGCGACATCAAGAATTTCGGAGAAAAGCCTTTTGCATTCGGGGATTCCGTCAAGAACGCCGTAGTTGCGAACATCAAAACCGTTTGAAGCTTTGAAATCGCCGAGCAAATCCGAATCAAGCATAC
This sequence comes from Acutalibacteraceae bacterium, assembly GCA_045645145.1. Classification (GTDB taxonomy): domain Bacteria; phylum Bacillota; class Clostridia; order Oscillospirales; family Acutalibacteraceae; genus CAG-177. Next base: position 6,459 of record JAZRIG010000069.1, on the reverse strand, counting down.
CGTTGGTTATTTCAAGCTGTTCTGCACCTGGCTTGCCTCTGGACATATCAAGTTTCAGGCCCATTGATTTATATGAATTATATTCCTGCGTGAGGGCAGCGAGGCGTTCGCTAAGCTGCTCACGGGACAAATTTTGAATTTTCATTTTTCAAAACCTCCGAATTTTATAGCTTAATGTTATATATTCTATAATATGCAGGCGGATTTTGCAAGTGTTATTTTTAAATCCTGCAAATTTTCGGTGATATGCACTATGCAGTATCAAAAAGCAACAAGCGAATAGTGAATAGTTACAGAGCGGATTTTTATATAAAAAATTTTTGCCCTTTTCACGAGCGCAGTGCAACGAAAAAAGCGCAAGCAATATATTAGATATTGCGAGCATTTTTGAGGAAGCAATGTGCCGTGAAAAGGGCAAAAAAAATGAACAATGAACAAGTTTGATATGATAAATATATACGCAAACTCACAATTGTCTCTTGCTCAAACATTTTAAATTTATGTATATATTAAAATAATATCAAATTATTCATTATTCATTAATTAATGCCCCCGAATGCGCAAGCGGAAGGCATTCTGGTGCCGGTGACCGGACTTGAACCGGTACGGTGTTGCCACCGAGGGATTTTAAGTCCCTTGCGTCTGCCGATTTCGCCACACCGGCAACTTTGCAGGTTTAAATAAGCGCAATACGCCCATTGATACTAAACCAACATCCATATTATAAATAATTTCCCCGATTTTGTCAACAGTATTCACAACAATTTAATATATTAAATAAGGAAAATAATTTAAAGAAGCGCTGCCTTTTCAGGCAACGCTTTTGTTTATATTAAATCTTGTAAGCATCCACCTTTAATATTAAAGTTAATTTTTTAATTATTTTTTATGCGTGGGTATTGCTTAATAATCAAAAAAATAGTAAAATATTTAGCATTAAACATAAATCATTAATAAATATTCATATCCACGGAGGAAAGAAAAATGAAGTTTTATCCGCTTGATCTTGCAGAGCAAATTAAAAACAGAGATATTGAAGGTATCATCGCCGAAATAATTGCAAAGGCACCTCTCATCATTGCCGCAGCTGCAATAATTGTTATAGGATTTATTATTTCAAATCTTATAGGTAAGCTTGTGGTTAAAGGAATGCGAGCAAAGGGTGTTGACCCTTCCGTTCATTCTTTTATTAAAACCGTTATTACACTTCTGCTCAAATTTGTTTTCATCCTTTCCGCACTTTCCACACTCGGATTTGACATTAACTCATTTGTTACCGCTCTTGGTGCCGCAGGCATTACCGCCGGTATCGGCCTGCAATCCAGCATAAGCCAGCTTGCCAGCGGCATTCAGATTCTTGCCAACCACCCGTTCAAAAGCGGCGATTATATTGACGTCGGCACCGTCAGCGGCAAGGTTCATGAAATCAAAATGATGTATACAGTTCTTATTACGGTTGACAACAAACGTGTTATTATCCCCAATTCATATATCACCACCAACAATATTATTAACTACAATGCAGAAAACAGGCGCAGACTGGACCTTGTTTTCTCAATCGGATACGATGCGGATATCAGCAAAGCAAAAGAAGTTCTCAAAGAAGTTATTGCTAAAAACAATCTTATTTTTACGGACCCCGAGCCGCTCATTGCCGTTAAGGAACATGCCGCAAGTTCCGTTAACCTCACCTGCTATATTTGGTGCGCAGGCGATAATTATTGGGATGTTTTCTATTACATGCAGGAAGCAGTCAAGCTTTCGTTTGACAAAAATAACATTTCCATCCCCTACGGTCAGCTTGATGTTCATATTTCAAAGGATTAATTTTCGGGAGTGATTTTTTTGACAGCCTTGCTGTTAAGACTTTTTGTTAAAGACTATAAAAATACGGAAAACGAAGGTGTAAGGATAAAGTACGGCACCCTGAGCGGAATTGTCGGAATTTTGCTCAACATTATTCTTTCCGTTTTTAAAATGATTTTCGGCGCCGTAACAAAAAGTATTTCTATTGTTGCGGACGGAGCCAATAATATTTTTGATGCCGTTTCATCGATAATTAACCTTATCGGCTTTAAGATTTCCGGAAAACCGGCTGATGACGAGCATCCATTCGGCCACGGAAGGGTTGAATATGTTTCAGCTTTAACGCTTTCATTTTTTATTCTGATTATGGGCGTTGAGCTTATAAAATCCTCAATTGACAGATTTACAAATTCCGAAGCTGTTATTTTCAGCGTTCCTGCAGTTATCGTTCTTATTTTTTCGATTGCCGCAAAAATCTGGCTTGCTATTTTCAACCGCAAAATAGGCAAGGCAATCAATTCCGTTGCAGTTGATGCCGTTGTTACGGACAGTATAGGTGACATTGCCGCAACAACCTGCTCGCTGATTGCACTCATTGCTTCAAAATTCACCGATTTCCCTGTTGACGGCGTTATGGGCATTGTGGTTGCGCTGATTATAATTTATGCAGGAATCGGAATAATAAGAAGTACTCTCGGCCCCCTGCTTGGCGAACCCCCCGAGAAAGAAACCGTTAATCGGCTTGTTGAGCTTGTTATGTCTTTTGACGGCATTGTAGGAATTCACGATCTTGTTCTTCACAGCTACGGTCATTCCAAAATCTACGGTTCGCTTCATGCTGAAGTTCCCGCAGAAATTGACATCATGCACAGCCATGACACAATAGATCTTATTGAGCGAACGGTGAAAGAAAAGCTCGGCATTGAAATTTCAATTCACATGGATCCGATAATAAATGACGAAAGAACAGATGACCTTCGCATTGCGGTTGCAGACAGCGTTCACGAAATATGCAATAATGCATCAATCCACGATTTCAGAATTGTTGAAGGACCCACTCACACCAATCTGATATTTGACGTTGTTCTCCCCAGAAACTCCGATTACTCTGAACAGGATTTTAAAAATCTGGTTGACAGAGCCATAAAACAAATTGATGACAGGTTTTTTACTGTTATTAATATTGACAGAGATTACACGGCACAAAACTTTTTAAGAGACAAATAACGAAAATATTGTATTCTTGAAAACGAACATACAGCGCCCCCTGAGGCACTTCTCAGTACAAAGAACGCTAAAGAACAATTTGGATAAAATCACCAAATGTTGTGTATATTTTTGGCTTTGTCGGCAAAATAGCCAAAATATTGATAAATAATCGTGCATTTTTTTACTGACTATTTTTAAATATAATCTTTTAAATTTTGTGAAAATATTGTAGAATGTTGATAGACTATAAACGCGGAGGATTGTTCTATGCCTGATTATCAAGATTTTACCACAATACCTGTAGGTCAGCTCGGTATTCTTCCTTTACCCGGCTGTGAAGGGGTTGCACAAAAAATTGACAGCTTTCTTGTTAAATGGAGAAAAGAGAGAGACAGCGAACACAAAATGACTCTTCCTTTTGCCGGCTATGAAAAAGAATCATACATCATCAAAGCTGCGTTCCCCAGATTCGGAACAGGCGAAGGTAAGTGCGTCATCAATCAAACCGTAAGAGGCTTTGATGTTTTCATTCTTTGCGACCCGTTCAACTACAGCGTTGAATATAAAATGTACGGTCGTTTTGTTCCCATGAGTCCTGATGACCACTATGCAAATCTCAAAAGAGCAATCAGTGCCATTGCAGGCAAGGCAAGAAGAATAAACGTTATCATGCCTATGCTCTATGAAGGCAGACAGCACAGACGCTCAAGCAGAGAATCTCTTGACTGTGCAGATATGCTGCGTGAGCTTTGCATCAACTACGGTGTTGAAAATATTATCACCTTTGATGCACATGACCCCAGAGTTCACAATGCAATTCCTCAGAGCGGATTTGAAAATGTTCAGCCTGTTTATCAGATGATAAAGGCAATGTGCAAAAACATTTCCGACCTTAACATTGACAATAACCACATGATGGTTATTTCTCCCGATGAAGGCGGTATGGGCCGCTGCATCTATTTCTCAAACGTGCTTGGTCTTGACCTCGGCATGTTCTATAAGCGCCGCGACTATTCGGTTATCGTTGACGGCAGAAATCCCATTGTTGCCCACGAATTCCTCGGCACAAACGTCGAAGGCAAGGATGTTATCATTATCGATGACATGATTTCATCCGGCGATTCAATGATTGAAGTTGCAACAAAGCTCAAGGAGCTTAAAGCAAACAGAATCTTCATCTGCTCCTCCTTCGGCCTTTTCTGCAACGGTCTTGAAACATTTGATAAAGCTTACGCAGACGGACTTATCGACAAGGTTTTCACAACAAACCTTATTTATTCATCACCCGAGCTTCTTTCAAGAGAATGGTATGTCAGTGTTGATATGTCTAAATACTGCTCATACATTATCGACACACTCAACCATGATGAATCCATCAGCGGTTTGCTCGACCCCAAAGACAGAATCCACAAGCTTCTCGATAAATACGGATTCAACAGCCACAAATAATACCAAACCGCCGAAGCAAATCCTTCGGCGGTTTTTTGATAGGTGATAATATGCAAAACAAAGCTTTGAATTTCGCAAACGGCAAATTTAAAATTATGCAGATTGCAGATACCCAGGAAATCCCTTCCGTATCGCCGGACACAATCAAGCTTATCAGCGCCGCTCTTGATGCAGAAAAGCCTGATCTTGTTGTTTTCACCGGTGACCAAATCAAAGGTTATTCTTCATTTTTCTTAGGAGAAAAGGGCAAAAAAAACGTTGTTTCAACCATAAAAGCGCTTTTAAAACCGCTTGAAGAACGTTCGGTGCCGTTCACAATGACTTTTGGCAATCACGACGGCGAGGCCGCACTTAAAAATTCCGAACAATTTGAAGTATATAAGCAGTCCCCCATGTTTGTTTATGGCGATTCCTGCTCGGAGGATGACAAAGGAACGTTTTGCCTGAGCATATCCGATAAATTCCTTGTCTATTTGTTTGATACTCATTCAAAAGCCGAAAACGGCGGCTATAGCGGCATTAACCAAAAACAGATTGAGTGGTACCGCTCGGTACGCGACAGTTATAACACGCCCCTGCCCTCCCTTGCTTTTCAGCATATTCCGACACCCGAGTATTTTGATGTGATCAAGCGCGTTCCCAGATTTACCAAAGGCTGCGTCAGAGCCTACGGCAACCATAAAAACGAGTTTTATTCACTCGACCCTCACAATTCGGGACTTCGCGATTTTATGGGTGAATCACCCGCCGCTCCATTTGAAAACAGCGGAGAAATTGAAGCTTTTCTTGAGAAAAAAGAAATGCTCGGCGTTTTTGTCGGCCATGACCATAACAACAGCTTTGTTGCTGACTATAAAGGCATAGATTTAGGATACGCACAGGGCGCAGGCTTCAATGTTTACGGCCCGGGTCTTAACAGAGGAGTCCGTATTATTAATGTTGAAGAAAACGGCACTTATTCAACCAAAACCGTTACCTTCGGCGAGCTTTGCGGAAGCAAGGTTAAAAACAAAGCAAAATTTGCGATTTATACTTATGTACCAACCAGTGTTTCACAGGTCACAACCGCTGTAAAAGAGTTTGCAATTGTTGCAGGAGCTGCAGCGGGTTTAATCGCGTTGATTAAAAAGAATAAAAAGAAATAACAAAAAAACAGCAAGCCGCGATGCAATGCGCGGTTTGCTGTTTTCGTTTAAAGATTCAAAAATTCTTTGAAATCGGAAATATATTTTGCAGCCGTCTGCTTGCTGCCGCTTTCTGCAAAAATGCGAAGAAGAGGCTCTGTGCCGGAAAAACGGCAAATAACAAAATCTCCGTTTTCAAAATACACCTTACAGCCATCCTCATAACTGATACGCTCAATATTGGCTGAAAATTCGGGTACTGACTTTTTCTCAAATATTATTTCGTTCACAACCGCTTTATATTCCGGAGCAAAATGAAGATTATCTTCAACCATAGTAAACTTTCCGAATTCGCTCTCAAGCTCATCAATAATTTCGGTTGGTGATTTGCCGGTTACACTAACCATTTCAGCAAACAGCGAAGCGGCATAAACGGAATCCTTGCCGTTGATGTGGCCTCGCACGGTTAAACCGCCCGATGATTCACCACCGAGAACTGCATTGACTTCATCGATTTTTGACGAAATATATTTAAATCCTACAGGTACCTCATAGCATTTCTCTCCGAAGCTCTCGGCGATTTTATCAAGCATGTGTGTGGTTGCAAGATTTCTGACAACAGGGCCTGTCCAGCCCTTGTATTTAACAAGGTAGTAATATAGCATGCAAACGATTTCGTTTGCATTAATATATCTGCCGTTTTTATCAACAATGCCCAGGCGGTCTCCGTCGCCGTCCATGGCAATACCAAAATCATAGCCGTCTTTTATTACCATATCGCTCAAAGTGCTGAGCGTCTGCTCTGTAGGAGCGGGCATTACACCGCCGAAATATGCATCCTTGTTGAGGTTTATCGTGTCAATGCTGCAGC
>JAZRIG010000068.1:0-37932 GCA_045645145.1 Acutalibacteraceae bacterium | reverse complement strand
ACAGCCAATGGAAATTTTTCAAACGATGCCGAGTTAGATTTGCTTGGCGCAATCGGCTGTAAACGAGAGGTTTATTTTTCTGTAGCGGAAATAAATCGCATGTCTGTTTTCTTTTATCCGCGAGCGCCCCTATGCTTTTTCACGCTTTAAATCAATCAAATCAGAGAGCGGAGAAATTTATATATCCTGCAATAATTACCATTATGCATTTATAAAGTGGAGATACTATGGAATACTTTTCTGAAAATTATGATGTTGCCGTTATCGGCGCAGGCCATGCCGGAATTGAGGCAGGGCTTGCCGCGGCGCGCCTCGGCTGCAAAACAGCCGTTTTCACAATAAATCTGGACTGGGTGGGCAACATGCCCTGCAACCCCTCCATCGGCGGCACATCAAAGGGTCACCTTGTTCGCGAAATTGATGCGCTCGGCGGCGAAATGGGAATTGCGGCAGACCGCAACACACTCCAGAGCCGTATGCTCAACCTCGGCAAAGGGCCTGCCGTCCACAGCCTGCGCGCTCAGATTGACCGCCGCGGCTACTGCGACTATATGAAATTTGCTCTCGAAAAGCAGGAAAATCTTTTTCTCCGTCAGGCAGAAATCATTGACATCAAGCGTGACGGCGATGAATGGTTGCTCAAAACCCGTCTTGAAGCAATCCACAGAGCAAAGGCAGTTATAATCGCAACGGGCACTTTCCTCGCAGGCCGCATTTATATCGGCGATATTTCTTATGAAAGCGGCCCCGACGGCATGTTCCCTGCGGTGGAGCTTGCAAAATCGCTCAAAGAATTGGGAGTTATGACCCGCCGCTTTAAAACGGGCACACCTCCGCGCGTTAACCGCAGAAGCGTTAACACCGAAATACTTGAACCTCAATACGGCGACGAAAAAGTTGTTCCGTTTTCATTTAATAATAATATTGAAATCCGCAACACGGAGCCGTGCTATATCACATACACGGGAGCAGAAACAAAGCAAACCATTCTTGATAATCTTCACCGCTCTCCCCTCTATTCGGGCAAAATTGACGGCGTAGGCCCGCGTTACTGCCCGAGCATTGAAGACAAGATAGTCCGTTTTTCCGAAAAAGAGCGTCATCAAATATTTGTTGAGCCCTGCGGCGCCAACACGGACGAAATGTATTTGCAGGGAGTTTCCTCATCCCTTCCCGAGGATGTTCAGCTCAAAATCGTTCACAGCATACCCGGGCTTGAGAATGCAGAGTTTTTGCGCACGGCTTATGCCATTGAATATGACTGCGTTGACCCTCTTTCGCTTCGCCAGACCCTTGAATTCAAGGATTTCCCAGGCCTTTACGGCGCAGGTCAGTTCAACGGCTCCAGCGGATATGAGGAAGCGGCGGCGCAAGGCCTTGTTGCCGGCATGAACGCTGCTTTGAAAATCAAGGGCAAAGAGCCTGTTATTCTTGACCGCACAACCTCTTATATCGGCACTTTGATTGACGATTTGGTAACCAAAGGCTGCTCCGACCCTTATCGCATGATGACCTCGCGCTCGGAATACCGCCTTATTCTCAGGCAGGATAATGCAGACCGCCGCCTGACCGAAATCGGCCACAGGGCAGGGCTTATATCTGAGGAAAGATACAATAAATTCCTCAACAAGCTTGATTTGATTGCCAAAGAACGCGAAAGGGTTGAAAATCTTTCAATCCCCAAAACTCCGGAAATTGATGAAATGCTTGTTTCACGTGAAACATCCGCCCTTGAAAAAGGCGTTAAAATGATTGAGCTTCTCCGCAGGCCTCAGGTTGACTATGAAGCGCTTGCTCCTTTTGATAAAACAAGGCCTGCCCTGCCCGACGAAGTTTTTGAGCAGGTTGAAATAGATATTAAGTATGAGGGCTATATTAAGCGCCAGCAGATGCAGATAAACGAGCTTCGCCGCCTTGAGGTTAAGCGTTTGCCGCAGGATTTGGATTATAACAAAATAACAGGCCTGCGCCTTGAAGCGATTGAAAAGCTCTGCAAAATCCGCCCTGAAACCGTTGGACAGGCTTCGCGAATTTCGGGCGTATCCCCTGCCGATATTTCGGTTTTACTTATTTACCTTGAGAGGAACGGTATAAATGCTGTATAATCCGTCACTTTTTGCCGAAGATTGTAAAAAACTCGGTGTTTCTGTCAGCGATGAAATGCTTGAGCAGTTTGAAAAACTCGCATTTTTGCTGACTGAACAAAACAAAACCATGAATTTAACCGCCATAACCGACCCCGACGGAATCGCCGTTAAGCACTTTGCGGACAGCGTTTCTGCTCTCGCAGCCTTTGATTTCCCTCAGGGCGCAAAGGTTCTTGACGTCGGCACAGGCGCCGGCTTTCCGTCAATCCCCCTGCTTATTGCAAGGCCTGACCTTGATATGACCATGATTGATTCAACGGCAAAAAAGCTCAAATATGTTGCATCAACTGTTGAATCGCTCGGTCTGAATGCCCAAGTGCTCCACACAAGAGCCGAGGAAGCGGGTCAAAATAAGGAATACAGAGAAAAATTTGATATTGTTTGCTCCAGAGCGGTTGCGGCATTAAATGTTCTTTGCGAATACTGCCTGCCGTTCGTTAAGGTTGGCGGAGTATTTCTTGCCATGAAAGCCGCAAAAGCGCAGGAAGAAATGGCGGATGCAAAGAATGCCATAAAAACTCTCGGCGGCAAAATAATTGATGAAAAGTCATTTTCTCTCTCCGACGGCGGCGAAAGAACCATAATCGTTATCAAAAAGATATCGCAGGTTCCGCCAAAATTCCCCCGTGTATCTGCTCAGATTGCGAAAAAGCCCCTTTAAATTTAATATTGAATGTCGATTAACGCAAATTTTTGCAAATCAAAATAGCTGGACAATCCCCCTTTCCGATGTTATCATTGAATCAATGAAACGGACAGGGGGATTTGATTTTTGAAAACCGGTAAATATAAGATAGGCGGTCAGATAATTCTTGTCCCTCAGGAGGAGATTTATCCGAACCCTAACCAGCCGAGGCAACGCTTTGATTTTGATGAGCTTGAGGGTCTGGCGCAAAGCATCCGCCAAAACGGAATCATTCAGCCGATTGCAGTCCGAGTTAACGGCAAAGGCGAATATGAGCTGATTTCAGGCGAACGCAGGCTGCGCGCTTCCCGTTTGGTTGGCATAACGCAGATTCCGTGCATTATCATGGAAGCAAGCGATGAAAAATCTGCCCTTTTTGCCCTGCTTGAAAACGTTCAGCGCAGCGACCTTGGATTTTTTGAAGAAGCGGTTGCCATTGAAAAGCTGATAACCGATTACGGCATGAGCCGCGAAGAGGTTTGCAAAAAGCTCGGCAAAGCGCCGCCCACAATTTCAAATAAACTGCGCCTTTTAAGGCTCCCTGAAGAAATACGCCTGCGAATAACGCAGGAGAATCTTTCGGAAAGGCATGCAAGAGCGCTGCTGAAGCTCACTTCAATCAGCCAGATGGAGCGCGCAATGTCAATAATCGCCGAAAAGCGGCTGAGCGTTGCCGAAACGGAAAGACTTGTTACTCAGATACTTAATAATGACAGCCGCCACAGGCAGCCGACAGTCAAGCTTTTTAAAGACGTCAGGATTTTTGTGAATACCCTTAACCATGCTGTTGACACAATGCGCAGAGCAGGCATTGAAGCGGATTCAGCCAAAAGCGAAACTGATGAATATATCGAATATATCGTCCGAATCCCGAAAAGCAGAAATTGCTACATCAAAGCAAAAAAATCCTCTGCATAATTTAAACCACCACTAACTTACCATATCTTTCTCTTTCACACCCACATCCAGCGAGGGAGGCAGGCTTTTCGGAGCCTGCCTTTCTTGCTGTTTCACGTGAAACATTTAAATTTTTATTTTATTCTTCCCTTTTTATATATCCTATGATATAATAAATGATAATAAATATATCAGGAGCGATTATTTTGGGTAAAATTGTTGCTATTGTTAACCAAAAAGGCGGAGTCGGCAAAACAACATCCGCCGTTAACCTGACTGCTGCCCTCGGCAGCAAGGGCAAAAAGGTTTTGCTTGTTGATATTGACCCTCAGGGAAACTCAACCAGCGGCCTTGGTATAAATAAAAGAGGCCTTGAAAAATCATCATATAATGTTCTCATCGGCAATTGCGCCGCTTCGGAGGCGGTTGTTAAAACCCCTTATGAAAACGTTTATGTTATGCCTTCGAGCATGGACCTTGCAGGCGCAGAGCTTGAGCTTGTTGATTTTCAGAAGCGCGAATCAAAGCTTAAAAATGCCATTGCAGAGATAGTTGATAAATTTGATTTTATTTTTCTGGACTGTCCCCCCTCTCTCGGCCTTATCACTCTTAACGGCCTTTGCGCGGCGGACACTCTGATTGTTCCCATTCAATGCGAATTCTTTGCGCTTGAAGGTCTTTCACAGCTTATCGCAACCGTCAGAACGGTTAAGCGCCTTTATAACCCTTACATAGAAATTGAAGGCGTGCTTCTCACAATGTATAACGGCCAGCTTAATCTTACTCAGCAGGTTGTTGAAGAGGTTAAAAGATGCTTTCCTAAAAAGGTTTATTCAACCGTTATTCCGAGAAACGTCCGTCTTTCGGAGGCTCCCAGCTACGGCCAGCCTGTTATGTATTATGACAAATCATCAAAGGGCGCGCATGCATACAGCGACCTTGCCGATGAGTTTTTGAGATTGAATAAATAAGGAGAAATATTATGGCACCCAAAAAAAGCGGACTCGGCAGAGGACTCGGTTCACTGCTTGCCGATAATTCTTTAGAAGAAACAAGTTCAGCTCAGCCCGTGAAGCTGAATTTAATGGATATTGAGCCGAATAAAGACCAAGCAAGAAAACAATTTGACGAAGCTGCTCTTTCAGAGCTTGCGGATTCAATTGCTCAGCACGGTGTTCTTCAACCCCTGCTTGTTCGCCCGATTATCGGTGGCGGATATCAGCTTGTTGCAGGCGAAAGACGCTGGAGGGCAAGCAGAATTGCAGGGCTCACTCAGGTTCCTGTTGTTATAAAAGAGCTTTCGGACACAGAAGCCGCTGTTATTTCTTTAATAGAAAATTTACAGCGTGAGGACTTGAATCCCGTTGAAGAAGCGCTCGGCTTTGCAAGCCTTATGAAGGATTTTAATTTGACTCAGGAGGAAGCAGCGCAAAAGGTTGGCAAATCACGCCCCGCCGTTGCAAATGCTCTGCGTCTTTTAAAATTGCCCGAAGCAGTTCTTAACATGGTGCGCGAAAACAAGCTTTCCGCAGGCCATGCAAGAGCTTTGGCGGCAATTGACGATGAAAAGCTTGTTATTTCAACCGCCGAATTAATTGCGGAAAAAGGCCTTTCTGTCAGAGAAACCGAAAAGCTTGTTAAAACTCTTACCGCAGAAAAAAAAGAAAAGAAAAAAGCTCCAAACCGTCACACTTTTTTTGACGAAGTTGAGCTTTCTCTCAATAATTCGCTCGGCAGAAAAGCAAGGGTAATCACAAAAGGCGGAAAGGAATGCGGAACTCTTGAAATCGCCTTTTATGATAAAGATGACCTTGCAAGAATCGCTTCAATACTTTCTGCACTTGAATAATAAAAAAGGAACGGCTTCAAAACCGTTCCTTAATTTTTTATACATTTGTAAGAGAATCAACATATCCCGTTCTTTTCAGAAGAGTGGATGACGAAATCTGAGATATATACACTTTATCGTTGCCGTTCTTATCGCGGCAGACAATAAAGGATTTGGGAATATCGTAGCAAACGTTTTCAACAATCCCCGCCTTTTCCGCCTTTGCAAGATAATCCCTTGTGCGCTTTGAAACGGTGGTTGTGTCAAGGTCAAATATTCCGATTATTTCATCGAAGGTGATAACCTTATCCATTCCGAGATGAAGATACATTTTTTACTCCATTTCTTTTATTTCGCCGTCTATAACTTCAAATGCCTTGCCCTTTTTTGAGCGCAGAAGCTGAGACGGGTCACAGCAGGTGATAAAAACCTGCCAGTTGTCAAGATAGTTCAAAATAAAAGTCTGCCTGCCCTCATCAAGCTCGCTCATAACATCGTCGAGCAAAACAACGCGGCATTCGCCTGTTATTTTTTCAATAATTGAAGCTTCGCCAAGCTTCATTGCAAGCGCACATGAACGCTGCTGACCCTGCGAGCCGAAAGTCCTTGCATCCCTGCCGTTGAGAGTTAAAACAAGGTCATGGGTGTGAGGGCCTGCGTTTGTGTAAAGCCTTTTTATATCGGCTTCTCGTGTTTTTTCTATATCAGAAATAAGTTTTTCTTTTATTTCTGCTTCGCTTATGTTTTCTTTTGAAAAATCATAATAGAAAGAAAATTCTTCGCGGCCTGAGCTGATTCCCTTATAAATCTCGCTCGAAAGCTCAGAAAGCTGCTCAATATAATCAAGGCGATATTTAATTATTTTTGCTCCGAGATTTGCAAGCTCGGCATCCCAAGGCGCAATATAATCAAACTCAAAGCTTCTTTCTCCCAATTTTTTAAGCAGAGCATTTCGCTGGTCAAGAACCCGAAGATAGCGCGACATAACAACCGCATAGTTAGGCTTGATAAGGCTGAGAGCAATGTCAATCAGTTTGCGCCGTTCACCCGGGCCGTCCTGAACAATTCCGAGAGTTGCGGGCGAAAAAACAACGGCATAATATTTGCCCATCATCACACGAGGCGATTCTTCTTTAACGCCGTTCAAAACAAGCTCCTTGCGCTTGTTGATTTTCATAACGGCAAGTTGTTCACGTTCATGTGAATAAAATTTATTTTCAATTTCAGCTTCATCCTTGCCCTGCTCAATCAGCTGGGCATTTTTTCTTGCCCTGAAGCTGTAAAAACCTGTCAGAAGCCAGATGCTTTCTATTATATTTGTTTTTCCCTGCCCGTTTTCGCCGTAAATAACATTCATTTCGGGGTGAGGAGCAAAGGAAACCGATTCAAGATTTCTGAAATTCTTTGCGGAATGGTGTTTAATTATCAAATTTTACCATTCCTTTCAAAAATCAAATCTTTTCACTTATTCAACAGTATAAACAACTCTCTCAAACTCGGCTTTGTCGCCGCTTCTGAGCTTTTTGCCTCTTTGAGTGCAAATTTCTCCGTTAACCTTAACTTCGCCTTCCTGAATAACGATTTTTGCGTGGCCGCCTGTCTGAACGGCATCGCACATCTTAAGGAATGCGTCAAGCCTTATAAAATCTGTGTCAATTTTTTTTGAAACCTGCTTTTTTTCTGCAACTTTAACTTTAATCTTCATTTTTCAGCCTCACGGGAAGAATAAGGAATATGAATTCATCGCCTTCGTTGGGAACAATCAGAATCGGAGCAACCGCACCGTTGAGCATGATTCGAACTTCGTCGGTGTCACAAGCGCGAAGTGCATCAAGCATATATTTGTTGTTAAATCCGATTGTGCAGGTTTCGCCGTCAATCTTTGCGGGAATTCTGTCATTGGCTGTTCCGAGAGAGGTGATGCTGGACATCTTAATCATGTTTTCATCAAAAACGCACTTAACGGGGCTTTTGATTTTTTCAGTAATGATAAGCGAAGTTCTGTCAATGCTTTCGATAAAATTCCTTGTATTAACGTTAATAACCGTTTTTGTTGATGACGGAATTGCCGCCTTATAGTTAAGAAATTCGCCGTCAAGCAGGCGGGAAATAATCTGATAGCCGCCAACCTCAAAAATAATGTGTCTTTTGCCTACTCCGAGAGTAACAAGAGCATCATCATCGTTCATCAGCTTCACAACTTCTGAAAGAGTTTTTGCAGGCACAACGAAAGAAAGAGTTTCGCCGCTGTAGCTGATATTTTCGTTTCTTATTGCAAGGCGAACACCGTCAACGGCAATAAGCCTGATATGATTTTCTTCAATTTCAAATTTAATGCCCGTGTGAACAATTTTGCTGTCCTTTACGGCTGCGGAAAAAATGGTCTTTCTGACCATATCTTTAAGAATACCCTGCTGAACGGAAATGGGATATCCGCCCGAAACTGAGGGAAGGTCGGGATATTCCTCTGCGGAAATGCCGATAAGAGTTGATTCGAAATCTCCGCATGAAATTGAAGCGATGTGTCTTGAATCGCTGTAGATGCTCACATTGCTGTCAGGCAGCTTTCTGAGAGTTTCGCTGAACATGTGGGCGTTGAGAACAAGCTCACCCTCCTCCTCAATCTTTGCAGGGATTGAGGTTGTTATGCCCATCTCAAGGTCATAACCCGTCAGGGTCAGAGTGCCGTCCTTTGCAACCATAAGAATACCTTCGATTGCAGGAATGGCGGTTTTGTTTGAAGCCGCTCTCTGAACGTTCTGGCAAGCCTCCGAAAGCTCGAGGGTGCTGCAAATTATTTTCATTGGAAATTCCTCCTCTTTTAGCTGAAAAAATTATCCACTCGCATTTTGGATTATTTGGCGGCATTTTAGTTTTTATGCCCTCTGCCGCCCTTATATATGTTATATAATCATATATATATTATAGTAGTAATAGTAGAGAGCGTTGAAATATGGAATAACTCTGAAAACCGTTGATTTTATTGGAAAAAGCTCCAAAAAATATCAACTTTTTTTTGTGGAAAATTCAGGGTTATCAACGTCCCTTTTTTTGCCAAAGTGATGATGTGGAAAACTCGGATGTGAATAAGTATAACTTTGTGGAAAACTTTTTATCAAATCAAAGCTCTTTTCTGCCCTCAAGGGCGCGGATAAGAGTGAATTCATCCGCATATTCAAGGTCAGCGCCAACCGGAACACCGTAAGCAAGGCGGCTCACGTTAACTCCGAGGGGTTTGATAAGGCGCGAAATATACATTGAGGTTGCCTCGCCCTCAACTGTTGGGTTGGTTGCCATAATAACCTCTTTAACCGTGTCATCACCAAGGCGCAAAAGCAGCTCTTTTATGCAGATATCCTCGGGGTTGATATCGTTCATCGGTGAAATTGCGCCGTGAAGAACGTGATAAAGCCCGTTATATTCATGAGTTCTTTCAATCGCAATAACGTCGCGCGGGTCCTCAACAACACAAACAGTTGAAACATCCCTTGACTGCGAAGAACAAACGCTGCAAATTTCGCCGTCGGTCAGATTGCAGCAGATTTGGCACTTTTTGATAGACTCGCGTGCATGAATAATTGAATCAATGAATTTTTTTGAATCATCTTCAGACATATTCAAAATATGGAATGCGAGCCTCTGCGCGCTCTTTTTGCCGACGGACGGCAGGCGCGCAAACTGTTCTATAAGTCTTTCTAAAGACGGTGTGTATCCGCTCATCAGAAAAGACCGGGGATTGAAAGGCCGCCCTTGGCTCTTTCCATGCCCTGCTCCATAGCTTCGCTTGCCTTGCGGATGCTTTCGTTGAAAGCGGAGATAATAAGATCCTGAAGCATTTCGATATCATCGGGGTCAACAACCTCGGGCTTAAGGTTAACTGCGGTCACTTCGTGAGCGCCTGTAACAACAACTTCAACTGCTCCGCCGCCGACGGTTGAAGAAAATTCGGTTGCTTCAACCTCCTGCTGGATTTTAGTCATATTTTCCTGCATTTCCTGAATTTTTTTCATCATGTTGCCGCCCTGAGGAGCGCCGGGAATTCTTGCCTTCATTTTATATTCCTCCAAATATTATTTGTTGTTAAACTGATTTATTTTGCTTTTTAAATTTTCAAGCGGACTTGCTGCCGTTTTTTGCTTTTCGGGGTTAGAAACCGCTATTTTCATCTTTCTGCCCATAACCTCAAAAACGGCTCTTGCAAGCTCTTTTGAATGGGTATCGGTGCAGATAAAGTCGAAAAGTGTCGGATTTTCGGAGCAGATAACAACTCTGCCGCTTTTGATAACAGCCGTTGAGTTTGCGAGAATTCCGAAAAGCGGAATATCATAAAGCTTGATTTTATCAAGCACGTCTGCCCAATTGGGGAACGGGCCGTCGGGAACGGAATCCGTTTCTTCCGGCGGAGGGGGCGGAAGCGGAGCTTTTTCGGGCTCAGGCTCGGGCTTTTGCTCCTGCTTTACGGTCGGTTCGGGTTTTGATTCTGCTTTCGGGGCGTCAGGTTCTTTAACCTCCGGAGCGGAAGCTGCTTTTGCCCCGTTTGCAAGCATTTTTTCAATTTTGCTTATTCTCTCTTCAAGTTCTTCCGAAACAGGTGAACCTGCAGCAGAAGAAACGGGAGAACACATTTTGATAACCGCCGCTTCAAGCTGAATTTTCTTGTTGGCGGCATTTTTTATATTTTTTGCGGTCTGCTCAAGAATTTCAATGCATTCAAGGATTTTGGAGAGCTTAAGACACGCTGCTCTTTCCTTAAGCTTTTCAAGCTCGTCTTTGGAGCAGATTATCAGCCCTTCGCAGTCCCCAACGGTTTTGGCAACCATGAGGTTGCGGAAATGCAGAGTCAGCTCGGTGCAGAGGCTGTCAATATCGCAGCTTTCGCTGTGGAGCTTTGAAACAAGCTTCAATGAGCTTGTGAAATCGCCGTTTGCAACAAATTCGGAGAAGGAGAAAAGATGAATTGTTCCGGCAATTCCCGCCGCGTCGCTGACGGTGTTTTCGTCAATATCCGTTCCCATTGCAAAGCAGCGGTCAAGCAGCGAAAGAGCGTCTCTCATTCCGCCGTCGGCTATTCTTGCAATAAGGCTTGCGGCAGTTTCGGAAAGATTAACATTTTCTTTTTCTGCAACATACAAAAGCCTTGCCGTTATGTCCTCGGGAGCAATTCTCTTGAAATCAAAACGCTGGCATCTTGAAAGAATTGTTGAGGGCAGCTTGTGTATTTCTGTGGTTGCAAGGATAAAAATAACGTGTGAGGGAGGTTCTTCGAGAGTTTTCAAAAGTGCATTGAACGCGCCGATTGAAAGCATGTGAACCTCGTCGATAATATAAACTCTGTATTTTGCGTTTGCGGGCGTAAAATTTGCCTCCTCGCGCAAATCGCGGATATTGTCAACGCCGTTGTTGCTTGCGGCGTCGATTTCAATAACATCAAGGATTGAGCCGTTGTCGATTCCGCGGCAGATTTCGCATTCGTTGCAGGGATTTCCGTCAATCGGAGAAAGGCAGTTGACCGCCTTTGAAAGAATTTTTGCGCAGGTGGTTTTGCCCGTTCCTCTTGAACCCGTGAAAAGATAGGCATGCGAGATTCTTCCGCTTTCAAGCTGGCTTTGCAGGGTTTTTGTTACATGCGGCTGGCCATAAACATCGTTAAAGCTGCGCGGCCGCCATTTTCGGTAAAGCGCCTGATACATCCTTTCACCCCATTAAAAAAATTAAAGCTTTCTCTTAGTCATGCGGCGGTAGGCAGACTGTGGCGCACAAGACTGTCCGCTTAATGCTGCTCGGTTCACCCGCCTGACATGGTTCACGGTGCCCTGTCGCACAGGACCCACACGCCACATGACTAAAAGAAAGCTCTGCTTACCATTATAATGTATTAAGTATTATATAATATATTTTAAATAATATCAAGTGAAATTTTTGTTTTTGAGGGTTATATTTTCAAAAACGGAGAAAAAATTGAAAAAACTTTATTAAAAACATCTTATTTTTTCACAAATCACCGATTTTTGAATATTAGTGATATCAAGGGAGGCTGAATTATGAAACAATCGTATTTTTTGGGTTCAAGCGGCAAAAACGGATTTTTCTCATGCTTTTCACAGCTTACGCCGAAAATTGAAGGGCAGTATACTTATATAATCAAGGGCGGCCCCGGCACGGGAAAATCCTCAATGATGAGAAAAATCGCCGATGAAATAGAAAAAAGAGATATCGAATGTGAAAGAATTTTTTGCTCGTCCGACCCGAATTCGCTGGACGGCATTATTTTTCCCTCTCTGCGCGTGAGCATTGCAGACGGCACCTCGCCCCACACCATGGACCCCGATTATCCCGGCGCAACGGGCGAAATAATCAACCTCGGCGACTGCTGGGATAAGCAAAAGCTCTTTGAAAAAAGAAAAGAAATAATCGAGCTGACGGATAAAAACAAAACCTGCCACAAACGAAGCAGGCGGTTTATTGAATCTGCATTTTCAATTTTCGGCGACGGCGAAAAAATCTGCGCCGATTTTCTTGATGAAGAAAAGCTCATGCGTTATGCGGGACGGGTTGCAAACCGATATTTCAAAAAGCCAAGCGGAAAAATAGGGCTTGAAAAAACAAGGATGCTTGATGCAATAACTCCGAAAGGCTATTATTTTTTGAATGAAACGGTTTGTGAGCTTTGCGACCAGATAATTGTTTTTGAAGATGATTTCGGCGTTGCTTCCTCAAAAATTATTGAAGAGCTTCGCTCTTATGCGCTTGCAAGCGGATTTTCAGTTATTTCAAGCCCGAGCGTCAGCAACCACAAAGCAATCCGCCACATCATCATAAAAGAGCTTTCTCTCGGATTTTTCACTGCCGACAGGCTCTGCGAGCTTGGAATTATCCCAACAAAATCGGTGTCTTTGCGCCGTTTTTATTCTTCTGACGGACTTTCCGCTCACAGGGCAAGGCTTGCGTTTTCGCGCAAGGCTGCAAATGAGCTGCTTGATGAGGCGGTTTGTGCGCTGAAAATGGCAAAGGATATCCATGATGACCTTGAAGAAATATATATAAATGCAATGGATTTTAAAAAAACAGCCGCCATTGCGGATATGCTGATTGAACGTATATGGCAAAGCGAATGGTGGACGGAATAAAAAAACAGGGGAAAAATCCCCTGTTATGTGGCTGTTTCGGTCTTTATAAACGTGTAAAGCTTTCCGACGGTGTTGCATTCTCTAAAATTTTCGGCAGTCAGCTTTATGCTGAACTCACCAAAAATTTCCTCCGCAAGGCAAACAAGGTCAAAGGATGACATGCCGAGGTCGTTTTTAATATTTGTGTCGGCAGTAATTTCATCATCGGGTTCAACATAGTTTAAAAGCATTTCAATAATTTTTTCCATATTATTTAACCTTATCTTTCTTAATTTTTTTAAGGATTTCCGAAACTTTGATATCGGGATTCTCAATGCCAATAAGCAGAGTGTCAAGCATCTTATCATAAAAATGATGAAGCTCGTCCACAGGGTTGTTTACGATTCTGTATTCAAAGTTAAAGTCAAGTCCGTTATCATTGCTTCTGTGCATAACTGTGAGGTAAAGAGGCTGAACGGAAGCATCATTGTTATACCAAAAGCCGCGGCTTGATTCTTTCATTTCTTCGCCGTAATAAGGCATCGGAAAATGTGGATGATAAGAGAAGGTTATGCATTCATAGGTGTAACGGGTAGAAGTTTTCATCGCTATATGCCTGAGCAAAACCGCTTCCATCGGACTTATATTAGAATGTTCAAAAACATCATTCTGTGCTTTTTCAATAACTCTTACCGCTTCTGCAAAGGTCATTTCGGGTTCAACAATGTTTCTCATTGAGTAGAAATGCATTCTTACTCCGCCCGATTTTTTTTCAAGCAATGTTGCTCTTCTGTTGACCATAACCTTATATGAAATATCTTTTTCGTTATCATTAAACGAAGAAAGTGCGCTTCTCATGCCCATCATCAGAACACAGGGAAGTGAAAGACCTCTTTCTGCAGACATTTTCATAAGCTTTTCCGATGTTTCGGCATCAAGGCTGAATTTAAGAGTTCTCGATGCGGGTTTTGCATCAAGAACTTCAGCCTTTCTGAGATTGGGTTTCTTCTTTTCAATTCTCTGCTGAAGAAGTCTGCTCGGGCGCACATAGTCGGTATAAATCGGCTCGGATGTGTTTTTGATTGTGCCCTTCCAGAATTCCTTATCCTTTTTGTGCTGCTCGGATTTGGAATATTCCAATTCCTTTTTGACCATGTCAAAATAGCTGCGCATCGGCTTCGGATATGCCGTGCCGTATTTTTTGTGAAGATAGATTGAAATTGCATCGGCAAGAAGAACTTTTGATGAATAGCCGTCAAAAGCAAGATGATGCAGCTTCATATAGATGCCGTTATAGCCGTTTTCAAGGTGAATTATTCTGATTTCATTAACAGGCTTGTCAAACATATCAATGATTGAATGGGAACGCTCTTTGAGAAATTTGTGAGCATCATCCCAAGGCATTGCAGACAAATCCTCTTCAATTATTTTAATTTCATGCTCATCGGCAAGATACTGAAAAACTTTATTAAAACGGCGAATTGTGAAACGTAAGCGTATGGTATCGCATCTGTTCATTGCTTCATAAAGAGCTTCTTTCATTAACGCGGTGTCAAATTCGCCCTGCCAGTAATAGCCTGTTACGATATTAAGAACGGGAGCATCCTTGCTATGATGCTTAGAAAGATAATACATAAGATGCTGTGCGGGAATAAGAGGGTATGCCTTAACTTTTTTGCCGTTTTTATACTTAATTTCCATCTTTTTTCCCTCCGTAATTCTTAATATTTGACAAAGTTTCTTTTGATTTTATTGGTTGTTGTTTTTGGAAACGGTGTTTCTCGTAAAAGAAGCTTTGCAATTTCTCTTTCAGGTTTTTCGCCCGTATTTGCCTTTTTTACTGTTTCTTCAAGATATGTTTTGATATCTTTAATCCCCATTGAAGCGGCATATTCCGAATCGGGATAAATTTCAGCGATTATTCTGTCGTTTTCTGCGCTGACGATGATTTCCTTAACAAGCTTTTCGTCGGCAAATTTCTTTTCAATTTCTTCGGGAGAAATGTTTTCTCCGTTTGATAAAATGATAAGGTTTTTAATTCTGCCGGTAACATAAAGATGCGTTCCATCCTCGCTGAATCTGCCCAAATCGCCCGTTTTGAGATAGCCGTCGTCTGTGAAAACAGCGGCGGTTTCTTCGGGTTTTTTATAATATCCGAGCATAACTGATTTGCCCTTAACCTGAATTTCCCCGTTTTGTATTCTGACATCGCAGATGCTTTTCATGATTTTGCCTGCGGAGTCCTTGTGTTTTTCTCTGTAGTCCGCTGTTGTGATTTTGGGGCTTGTTTCGGTCATGTCGTAGCCCTGGCGCAGCATTATGCCGTATTTTTCATATTCATTAACAAGCGCGGGGGCAAGGTAAGCGCCGCCAACGGCAATCCAGCGTATGTTTTTGCCGAAAACCTTTTCTGCAACCTCGCGCGGAGCAAGGTCGGGGAATCTTTTATGAAGAATGTTTACTTTTCTTATAAGAGTTTCGCAAATCATCGGCACGGCACGCATGGTTGTTGGCTGAAAAACGGCAAGGTTTTTGCCGATATTGCTGAGTTCTCCGTTGAGGCAGACGGTAAGGCCGTCCAAAAGCGGCTTAAAATAGTCGCAGGAAAAGCAGAAGATGTGGTGCATCGGCAAAACCGAAAGATAAACATCATCTTCCGCAAGTTCAAGCTCGGGATAGGTAATGTTTGCAATAAGATTTGACGAAGAAAGCATAACGCCTTTTCTTACGCCCGTTGTGCCTGATGTATAAATAATTGCCGCGCATTCATCGGGATTAAGCTCAATTTCCGAGAGAGAGCCATATTCGGAATCTGAATCAAATTTTTTGTATAAATCGGCAAACCATTCGGAGTTGCCCATGTTAACAACCGTTTTTAATCCGGAATATTTTTTTGCAATTTCCTCTGCGCTGTTTTTATAATCGTCCTCATAAAAAATCGCGTCGATATCGCCGTCATTAAAAAGCTCAACGGCTTCTTCAACCGATGTGTTCGGAGCAAATGGAACAAAAACATTGCCGCTGGCAAGAATGCCTGTCAAAACTGTTATATATTCATACGATGTTTTGCCTATAACGGCGATATGCATTTTGTCAGGGCATACGGAGCGTATATATCGGCAAACGGCAAGGCTATTAGCCTTAAGATCAATAAAGCTTTTTTCAACGATTTCCTCTCCGAGGCGGTATTTGATAAAAGCCTTGTCGCCGTAAAGCGCGGCGCTGTTGTCAATCAAATCCCGAACGGTATGAATTTTTGAATAAAAATCTTTTTCAATGGTTTTATTGCTCATAATTACCTCGTTTTGGCCAAAATTAAACAGTGTTTGTGTTGCATTATATTTGTTTAAAATATTAAAGTAAACAGACAAAATATATATAAAGGCTGATTTTTAGTTAAAATCAGATATTTGCACAAAAAACAACACATGATTGCAAGTTCTGATAAAACATAAAGAATTTTAAAATATTTTTGTAATTAAATATTAAAAAATGTTAGCGTATTATGAAAGAGAGCCCGACAATACAAATGTTTTGTATAGTTGCGAAAAATTTTAAAAAATGTTATAATAACAATGTACTGCAAGTTTATGTAGGATTTAGGGACAAAAGGTTTTGAAAAAACGGAGGGAAAAAAGTGGGTAAGGACACAAAAAATCTGATTTATGAGACCTTTATTGAGCTTTTAAGCAGCAAGCCTTTCGACAAAATCACCGTCAGAGATATTGTTGAAACGTGTGAAATCAACCGCAACACGTTTTACTATTATTACAGCGATATCTATGATCTGCTTGAAGAAATTTTTACAAAAGAGCTCAATGAGCTTGTTGAAGCCCAAAAAAACGGCAACTCATGGATAACGGCATTCATCAGAATTGCCAACACGGCATACAGCCGCAAAAAGGTTATCAACAACATCTGCTCCTCGCGAAGCTATGACTACCTTGAAAACTATATGTATAAGGCATTGCAGCACATAATGCTCGATGTTGTCCGCCACCAGGCAGAGGGCATGAACGTGCCCGAAGCGGATATCGAATTTATCGCTTCTTTCTATGAATATGCGTTTGTCGGCATAATTTCCGAGTGGTTCAGAACAGGTATGCGTGAAGAGCCGCTGCAGTTTGCAAACCAGCTTTGGCTGATTACGGATAACATCAGGTTTGCGCTTCGCCGCAGCGAAAAAAGAATGAAAATAAGAATTGAAAATGAAGATTTTGTTTGAGGATAATTTTTTGGCGGTTTGCCTGAAGCCTGCAGGAATCCTGAGCCAGAGCGGCGACGGAAACGATATGATTTCCATGCTCAATAAGCATTTTGCCGAAAACGGTGAAAAGGCTGAGGCTTTTCCCGTTCACCGATTAGACAGAGAAACGGCAGGGCTGATGGTCTATGCCAAAAATTCCAAAGCGGCGGCAGCTCTTTCAAAGCAGGCGGAGCAAAATCAAATAAAAAAGCGGTATTATGCCGTTGTTAAAGACATACCCGCCGAAAAAAGCGCCGTTTTGAAGGATTTGCTTTTCAGAGACAAGCAAAAAAATAAAACATACGTTGTTAACCGCATGCGTAAGGGAGTCCGCGAAGCGTCGCTCGAATATGAGGTTATCGGCGAAAACGGCTCAATGGCTTTGCTTGATATTCTTTTACATACCGGCAGAACTCACCAGATAAGAGTTCAGTTTGCAAGCCGAAAAATGCCGCTTTACGGCGACGGAAGATACGGCGGTGGCGGCGGAAGCCTTGCGCTTTTCGCTCATACGCTTGAATTTACCCACCCGAAAAGCGGAGAAAGGCTCTCGTTTTCCGAAAAACCGGATATGAGCCTTGAACCGTGGAACAAATTTATATTTTAATCAAAAAGAAAAGCGCTCCGCCTAAACGGAGCGCTTAAATTTTTATTTTGATTTAATCAGATAGCAACCTGATATTCAACCCCTGCTTTGAGGTTCTTGATGTTAGCTGAAATGCCGCTGATTGTAGCTTCAGCTGCGCCAACATAAATCTTAACAAGATAGTGCCATGTGCCGCCGGTAACTTTGCCGGTGTTTTCGTTGATTGTGCACTTGATGTATGAATCTGTGTAGGTAAGAGAAACTGTCTTCTTGCCTTCGTCGTCAAGAGTTGCGCCAAGCTCGCTGAGAGCGCCGTCGATGCTGCCGAGAGTGCCGATGCCTCTTGCTACTGCGCCGCCTTCCTTGGGATCGCCGTCGGAACCGTCAACCTGATCCTTAAGCTGGATAACGATTGATGTAACGCCGTTATTTGATGTAGCCTGAGCCTTAACAACGTCTGAAGCTTTGAGAGTGCCTCTGCCGGGGATATCATCTGTTGTTGAGGAGTTCTTTTCAAGAACTGACTTTGCAACTGAAGTAAGGATGCCGCCGATAAGCTTGAACATGCCGTCGCCTGTGATATCGCCTGCGAGCTTCATGGTTGACTGACCTGCTGTGGGGCCTGCTTTGTCTGTTTTAACAACTGCTGCGTTGTAATAAGCAACGATTTCAGCAATGTCTGTTGAATTAAGGCCTGCGGAAGCTGCTGTTGTTGCTTCTGTTGTTTCATCGGAAGCAACTGTTGTTTCGTCTGAAGCAACTGTTGTATCATCAACAGCGGGAGCAGTTGAATCTTCAGCAGCTGCTGCGGTTGTGTCGTCAACAGCGGGAGCTTCTTCTGTTACGTCATCACCGGCTGCAAAAAGGTCTGTGGTGGTTGTTGTTGTGTCTTCGGTGTTTCCGCCGCATGCAACAAGTGCAAAGCACATAGCGAATGCGAGGAGAAGTGCAAGAAATTTTTTCATGGTTCTTCCTCCTGAAAATATGTTTTTGTTTTTGGCGATTTATCACACTAAACCGCATCACTTATAATAAAAATAACTCATAACAGCGATTTTGTCAAGAGACAATATAAAAAAGCGCGCTGCCGAAACAGCGCGCTTTGAATGAGTCAAATTAATATTTGATGTTTGAATATGTGCCGACAGTCTTTGCAGCGCCGTCGCCGTTGATGGTAACAACTGCTTTAAGGGTAAGAGCTGCATCAAAAGCATAGGAATACTTGATGTTTGTGATCTTGCCGTCAGCAACGGTAACTTCAACATTGATGTCGTTGTAGTTAACGGTTGTATCCTTAACGGTGATTGCTGTTGTGAAATCTGCAATGCCGTCAACAACTTCTTCGTGAGTTATGAAATCGTTTGTGAATCTTGAAATGGGTGTTGCACCTGTCTTCTTGGGGTTGGTAGCGTTGGCAAGTGTGAACTTGTAAACGCCGTTTGCAGCGCTGAAGGAGCCGAGGTCAGCTTCTGTAAGAGATGTAGCCTTGAGTCTGTAGTTTTCATCAAGACCGTCTTTGGGATATGTGCCCTTCTTAACGCCGATGCCGAGGAAGCCGCCGACAACTGTGTCAAGGTTGGAGTTTTCGTCGATAGCGCTGATGATGCTGTTAAGGATATCTGTTGCGCCGCCAACGTCGATGGGGTCTGTGTAGGAGCAGTTTCTGTTGAAGCTGTAGGTGCCTTTAGCTGCCTTTTTTGTTTCAGCATTAAGGAATGCAACAAATTCAGCCTTTGTCATGTCAGCTGCGGGAGCTGCTGTTTCGCCTTCGGCAAGAGTTGTTGCCTCGGAAGCGTCTGTTGTGTCAACTGCTGCGGTTGTGTCATCAACAACTGCTGCTGTTGTGTCGTCAACAACGGGAGCTGCAGTTGTGTCATCAACTGCGGGAGCCTCTGTTGTTTCTTCAACTGCTGTGGTGGTTGTTGTTTCGTCTTCGGTGTTTCCGCCGCAAGCTGCAAGTGCAAAGCACATAGCAAATGCGAGGAGAAGTGCGAGAAGCTTTTTCATGGTTTTTCCTCCTGAAAATTATTACGGTTTGCACATCAAACCGCGTTTTATCAATTATAAAAATACCTCATAATTATATTTTTGTCAAGTAATAAGACGAAATACGGCAGCCAAAAATTCGGCCGAAAATTTATGAATATTTACATAATATTAATATTTATAGGTGACAGAATTTAAAAAATGTGTTATAATATTTTAAATATATAATGGAGGAATATGCGGCATGGCAGTTAAAAGATTTGTTTCGTGGAATGTTAACGGAATCAGGGCATGCGTTAACAAGGATTTTTATGAAAGCTTTAGTGCGCTTAATGCGGATATCCTCTGTTTGCAGGAAACAAAGGTGCAGGCCGGTCAAACCGAGCTTGAGCTTGAGGGCTATCATCAATATTGGAACTATGCCGAGAAAAAGGGATATTCCGGCACGGCGGTTTTCAGCCGCGAGGAGCCTGTTTCGGTTTCATACGGCCTCGGGATTCCCGAGCATGACACCGAGGGAAGGGTTATTACCCTTGAATTTGAGAATTATTATTTCATAACGGTTTATGTTCCCAACTCCCGCGACGGGCTTGTTCGCCTTGATTACCGCATGGAGTGGGAGGATGCGTTCAGAGCATATATCAATGAGCTTGATAAGAAAAAGCCTGTTATATTCTGCGGCGATTTGAACGTTGCCCACAAGGAAATCGACCTTAAAAATCCCAAAACAAACCGCAAAAATCCCGGATTTACAGATGAGGAAAGAGGCAAATTCTCCGAGATGCTCGAAAGCGGATTTGTGGACACTTTCAGATATTTTTATCCCGACCTTGAAGGGGCATACAGCTGGTGGTCCTACCGTTTTTCGGCAAGGGCAAAGAACGCGGGCTGGAGAATAGATTATTTTATCGTTTCCGAAAGATTAAAAGAAAGCTTAAAGGATGCAAAAATTCACAGTCAGATTTTCGGCTCGGACCATTGCCCGGTTGAAGTTGAGATTGATGTTTAATATTTTTCACCAGCTCAAGGAGGAGTTTTATGAAAACAAAAATTATTTCAATCGTTCTTGCGGTTGTTACGGTTATTTCGGGAGTAGTTTTCTTTGTTTCGCGTTCGGGAAACGAGCCGAAGCTTGAAAATAACATGCCTGTTGCATATTCTTATGAGCAGAGTGAATACACTCTGAATGCCGCTCTTTCCGTTAAGGGTGCAAACGGCGAAATCTTTTTGCCAACCGATTTTGACGGCATTTATTTCACCGCTTCGCTTGACGGCAGCGTTAAATTCTTTGAATATGCGGGCGGTCAGATGGCTGCAAGCTCCCTTGCAGCAAAGCAGGTTAAAACAAACATTGCCGCAACCTATGAAAAAATTCCCGTCACGGTCAATTATATTGAAAAAGACGGCAAAGTATGCGGCTACGGCGTTTTCACCTCCGACATGAGTGCTGATGTTGATGTTTATGCTTATGCATTTGTTAAGCTCACAATGAAGCCTGCGGGCTACGGCAGCGGATATCTGCTCCTTGCCGATTTTGATAAGAATAATTTCTATAAGGCAGACAAGCTTTATTCTGAAATCTATAATTTCGACCTTTCAAACGGAAAAACATCGACCTATGTTTCAAACAATACCCGCCTTATTGATAAAAACGGCTCTTTCAGGCAGGATTGGACTCTTCTGACCGATGATTTTATTGCAAATCTCGGCAATGCAAAATATTTCCTTTCCTCAAGATACTATAACGAAGCCGAAAAAGGCATGCGTGCCGATGTTATGGAGCTTTCGAGCGCATACAGACCCAAAATTGTTGTTAAGGATATTCTCGGCTTCTGGTTTGTCAATGACGGCAACGGAATGCACTATCTGAAAAAGACAGAAAAAGGCTTTGCCAATATTCTGAACAACGGCTCAGAGCAGGTTCTGACCGAGTTTGAGGGTGATTATTTCACTCAGTATATGCAGAGCGGCAAATATCTGATAAACAAAAAGAGCCTTGAAATGATTGACCTTATGACCGGCGCAGTTAAGACTCTTAAAGATATTGATATCACTTTGGCAGATACTTTCTCCGTCAGCCCCGACGGCGGCAAGGCTGTTTTCGCTTCGCTCGGCAAAGCAAACAGCAACGGCGCTCCTGTTCAAACCTTGATTTATTGCACGGCAGACGGCTCTGCCGAACCCGTGATTTACAGCGAGCCCATGCTTTTTGCCGAGAGTGGAAGCTTTGTGTGGCTTGATAATTCAAGCGTTATGAGCGTTCGCGCGCTCAGCGGCGACGGAGCAAAAGCAGGAAGCGTTGTTTATACATTTTGAGTTAAAAGCAAAAAAGTGAAGAGTTTCGGTTCAACCCTTAACTCTTCACTGTTAACTGTTATTTTTATATATTTTCTTCTCTGAAATCAACCGTCAGCTCTTTCTTTGCAGGTTTGAGCTGAGTATATTTTACCCCCGCAGCGTCAAACATTCTTTTTGAGGCTCTTGTGCCGGGAGTGTCCGCATATTTATCAGAAAGATACAAAACTTCCTTTATTCCGCATTGAATGATTGCCTTGGCGCATTCATTGCAGGGGAAAAGAGCAACATAGATTTTGCAGCCCTCAAGGCTTGAACCGCCGTTGTTGAGAATTGCGTTAAGCTCGGCATGGCAGACGTAGGGATACTTTGTGTCGTAGGTTTCGCCCGTTCTTTCCCAGGGGAAATCATCGTCGCTGCAGCCCTGCGGGAAGCCGTTGTAGCCAACGGACATGATTTTGTTTTTTTCGTTAACAATGCAGGCGCCGACCTGAGTGTTTGGGTCTTTGCTGCGGTAGGAGGAAAGCATGGCGATACCCATGAAATATTCGTCCCACGAAATAAAATCTTCTCTTTTCGGCATGTCAAAAACTCTCCTTATTTTTAATCTGTAGAAATATTAACATAAACCGATAAAATTTACAATAGAAAAAATTCCGAATTAATTATACAGAGGTGTACTATGGGTCTTTTGAAAAAAATCTTCGGCGATTATTCCCAAAAAGAGGTTAAGCGCATCCGTCCGCTTTGCAACAAGGTGCTTGACCTTGAGGAGGAGTATTCAAAGCTGACCGATGAACAGCTTCAGGCAAAAACTCCCGAATTCAAGCAGAGGCTTGCAAACGGCGAAACGCTTGACGATATTCTTCCCGAGGCTTTTGCCGCCTGCCGCGAGGCAGCATGGCGTGTTGTCGGCATGAAGCATTTCCCCGTTCAGATTATCGGCGGCATCATCCTGCATCAGGGCAGAATTGCCGAAATGAGAACGGGCGAAGGCAAAACTCTTGTTGCAACGCTTCCCGCTTATCTTAACGCTCTTTCGGGCGAAGGCGTTCATATTGTTACCGTTAACGATTATCTTGCCCGACGCGACAGCGAGTGGATGGGCAAAATATACCGCTTCATGGGTCTTTCCGTCGGCCTTATCATCCACGAAAAAGAGAATGCAGAAAGAAAAGAAGCCTATGCAGCTGATATAACCTACGGCACCAACAACGAAATGGGCTTTGACTATCTGCGCGACAATATGGTGGTTTATAAGGAACACAAGGTTCAGAGAGGCCATAATTTTGCCGTCGTGGACGAGGTTGACTCCATTCTTATCGACGAAGCGAGAACTCCGCTTATTATTTCGGGCAGGGGCGAAAAATCCACCGACCTTTATAAGATGGCGAACCGCTTTGCTCTTTCTCTTAAATGCACAAGAATCAAAGAGGTTCAGTCCAAGGAAGAGGTTGACGACCTTGTTGACGAAAGCTGCGATTATGTTGTTGACGAAAAGGCAAAAACCGCAACCCTCACAAAGAGCGGCGTTGCCAAGGCGGAGGCTTTCTTTAACCTTGAAAACCTCATGGACCCCGAAAATATGACTATTCAGCATCATATCAACCAGGCGATAAAGGCAATCGGTGTTATGCGCCGCGATGTTGACTATGTTGTTAAAGATAATCAGGTTCTTATTGTTGATGAGTTCACGGGCCGTATTATGATGGGCAGGCGCTATAACGAGGGTCTGCATCAGGCAATTGAGGCAAAGGAAAACGTTAACGTTGAGCATGAGAGCAAAACCCTTGCAACCATCACCTTCCAGAACTATTTCCGCCTTTATAAAAAGCTTTCGGGCATGACGGGTACCGCAATGACGGAGGAAACCGAATTTAACCAGATTTATAACCTTGATGTTATTGAAATACCCACCAACAAGCCCATGATAAGAAAAGATTTGCCCGATGTTGTTTATAAAAACGAGAAGGCAAAATATTTGGCGGTTATTCAGACAATTGAGGAGTGCCACGCAAAGGGTCAGCCCGTGCTTGTGGGCACCGTTTCAATCGAAAAGTCGGAGCTTCTGAGCATGCTTCTTAAGAGAAAGGGCATCAAGCACGAGGTTCTCAATGCGAAGCATCACGAGAAGGAAGCGGAAATCGTTGCTCAGGCGGGCAAGGAAAATGCCGTAACCATCGCCACCAACATGGCGGGCCGCGGAACCGACATCAAGCTTGGAGGCAACTCCGAATATCTTGCAAAATCGGAGCTTCGCAGGAAGGGCTATTCCGAGGAGCTTATTGCCGAGGCAACAGGCTTTGCGGAAACCGATAACGAAGAAATTCTTAACGCGAGGGCGGAATATTCGGCTCTCGAAAAGAAATATGACGATGAAATCGAGCCGGAGGCTCAGAGAGTGCGCGAAGCGGGCGGCCTTTTCATAATCGGCACGGAGCGCCATGAGTCCAGACGAATCGACAACCAGCTCAGAGGCCGTGCAGGCCGTCAGGGCGACCCCGGCGCAAGCCGTTTCTTCCTTTCGCTTGACGATGACCTTATGCGTCTTTTCGGCGGCGAAAGAATAACAACACTCATGAACACCCTCAAAACTCCCGAGGATATGCCCATTGAGGCAAAGATGATAACCAACACCATTGAGAGCGCGCAAAAGAAGATTGAGGGCAGAAACTTTGCCATCAGAAAGAGCGTTCTTCAGTATGACGATGTTATGAACCGCCAGAGAGAGCTTATTTACAGGCAGCGCAATCAGGTGCTTGACGGCGAGGAGCTTAAGCCCGTTATCACAAGGATGATTGACGGCAGCATCAACGATGCGGTTGATTTCTTCTGCTCCGACAGCATCTCCAAAAATGATTGGAATATCGACGGACTTCGCGATAAATTCAAGGGCTGGCTGACCAACGAGGATGATTTCACCGGCGGCTTTGACAAAGAGGATGCCCGTGAAATGCTTCTTGACAGGGCTCATAAGAGCTATGAAGCGAGAGAAGAGCTTTTCGGCGTTGGCGAAAACGGCGAACCCGTTATGCGCGAGCTTGAAAAGATGATTCTTCTGCGCAATGTTGACAGGCAGTGGATGGACCACATTGATGCCATGGATCAGCTCCGCCGCGGAATCGGCCTGCGCGCTTACGGCCAGACCGACCCCGTCGTTGCTTACAGAAACGTCGGCTCCGAGATGTTTGACGGCATGACCGAGTCAATCCGTGAGGACACCGCAAGGCAGATTCTGACCGTTATGATTAAGAGCCAGGAGGATACGAAGCGCGAGCAGACGGCAAAAATAACCGCAACCAGCGGCGCAACCGACGGCAGCGATAAAAAGCAGCCCGTCAGAAAGAAAGAAAAGGCTAAGCCCAACGATCCCTGCCCCTGCGGCAGCGGCAAAAAATATAAAAACTGCTGCGGCGACGTAAGAAAGCAATAAACAATTAAAATAACCCGACGGTGACAAAAACCGTCGGGTTAAATTTTTACTGCAATTCTTTTATTTTTCTGCAAACCTCTGCAACGGGCAGACCCACAATGTTGAAATAATCGCCTTCAATATGCTCAACCAGCGTGCAGCCGCGCCCCTGAATTCCGTAAGCGCCTGCTTTATCCATCGGTTCACCCGTGGCAACGTAGCTTTCAATTTCCTCATCCGTCAGGTCATAGAACTTAACCTTGCTGATTTGAGCGAAAGAATGTGATTTTCCGTCACAAACCATACAAACACCGGTGATAACCTCATGCTCAATGCCCGAAAGCATTCTGAGCATCGCCGCGGCATCGGCCCTGTCTTTGGGTTTGCCGAGGATTTTTCCGTTTGCAACAACAATTGTATCCGCGCCTATAACAATATCATCCGCGTGTTCCTGCGCAACGGCCGCCGCCTTTTTGGCTGCGGTCATTTTTGCCGCTTCGGCGGGCAAAGTGCCTTCGGGAACGCTTTCGTCAACATCTTTAACGTGAATTTCGAACTCCAACCCCGCAGTCTGCAAAAGCTCTTTGCGGCGGGGCGATGAGGAAGCAAGGATTATTTTTTTCATGCTTTACCTCCGCTTATGATTCCCCTGCGCAGCATTTCCGCAACGCGCATAATCAGAGTCTGGGTTTTTCCGTCGGGGATTTCGCCGCCGAGAACCATATCAACCGCTTTTTCAACGGAAATTTTTTCAACCTCAAGGAATTCGTCCTCATCGGGGTTCATTTTTGTGGGCTTTAATTCGCTTGCGGCATAAAGATGAATGATTTCGCCGCAGTAGCCCGGGGTAGGATAGAATTTGCCCAGGTCATAGTATTTGCCCGCAACTGTGCCTGTTTCTTCCTCAAGCTCGCGCTTGCCTGCCTCAAACGGGTCCTCGCCCTTTTCAAGCTTGCCTGCGGGCAGCTCAAGAACAACCTCCATATAAGGATATCTGAACTGGCGGACAAAAATCAGCTCGTTTTTATCTGTCAGGGCGGCAACGCAAACGCCGCCGTTATGCTCAACAACCTCGCGCGTGCAGGGCTTGCCGTTGTGAAGCTCCGCTTTATCGCAGCGAACGTTGATTATTCTTCCCTCATAAACATAATTTTTTTCAACCGTTTTTTCGAAAAGCTCCATGATGTTTCCTCCGTTGGTTTTATGAAAAATATTTTTGAATATAATCTAACGAGGTGATAACAGATGAATTATATCACAAATCCTGCGCCCATGACAGCCGAAAATCAAAGAAAAATGATTTTTTCGCTGAAAAAAGCTTATCCGTTTCTCGATGTTCGGATTATCGGCAGGTCGCTGTGCCAAAGGCCGATATATGCACTAACAATCGGCAAAAGAGAAAATCCCCTGCTTGTTGCGGCAGGCTTTCACGGGCAGGAGTGGCTCACAAGCCTGCTTGCCCTGCGTTTTGCGGAAACTCTGCTTGCCGCAAAGGCAAAAAAAATGCCGATTTGGGGCGTTGACCCCGTCTGCATCAGCAAAAGCATTGTTATTGTTCCCTGCGTTAACCCCGACGGTGTGCAGATTGCGATTAACGGGGTTGACGGCGCGGGCAGATACGCCGAAAACTATAAAAAAATTTCCGCCGCGTCAAATGAAAAATGGAGCGCAAACGCAAGGGGCGTTGATATCAACCATAATTTTGACGCGGGCTGGAACTTGCTTCGTGATATGGAGATTGACAGCGGAATTCTCGGGCCGTCACCGAGAAGATACGGCGGATATATGCCCGAAAGCGAGCCCGAAACCGCTGCGATTGTTGCCCTGAGCAAGGCATGCAAGCCGAGAAATGCGATTGCACTGCACAGCCAGGGCGAAGAAATTTTTTGGGAATACGGCAATAAAAAGCCGCCGCGCAGCGAACAGCTTGCCCGAATTTTTGCCGCCGCGAGCGGCTACACGCTTGTTGAAAACAGCGGCCTTGCCTCCCACGGCGGATATAAGGACTGGTTTATTGAATATTTTAATAAGCCTGCGTTCACGGTTGAAATCGGCAGGGGCGAAAATCCGCTCCCCCTCTCCGATTTCGGCGGAATTCTTGAACATACAATTCCGATGTTAACTCTTGCCGCGATTCTTTAATCCCCTCGGATTTGCCGCAAGGGAAATAATTTTATCAAAAACGCCGAGAGAGGAAACGAGCGTCACCAAAACGGCAAGCGGAATTCCGAGAAGCTCGGGCGAATCGGGCAGCAGCTTCTCAAACAGGCTGTTTATGCCGACCTGATAATAAAGAATGTATAAGATAATATAGTGGAATGCATATATCGGCAGGGTTTTTTTGCCGATTTTTGCCGCAAGGCCGAGCGGAGTTTTGCGCGGAATCAGCACGGTTACGGCATAGCAAAGCAGACCCGAAACCGCGTAAAAACCGAGCCGCAGAAGAAATCCGAAATCGGAATAGCCGCCGAGCGCCGCAAACGGATTAAGACCCGTCACGAGCGGACGCAGCCAATATATTTTTTCGCCGAAAACGGCAACCGTTGTTATTGCAGCTGCGATAATTATGACGGATGCAATTTTCGGCGCTTTTTTTCTGCAATGACGCTCAATTTTTTCTGCATCCAGCAGATATCCGAGGTAATAAAACGGATAATAAACGATTATGCGCGAAAGCGAAAGGAAGCTTTTGATTTCGGGGTCATAGCCTGCAACGCAGGCAAGCAGAATGCTGAAAAACAAAACAAATTTCGGCGAAAAGTCTTTAACCGCAATTGTTATGAGCGCAAACGCTGCCAGCGCAAGCATAAACCACGGCAAATTAGGCTCGGTGAAAAGGCTGAATGAGAATTTGCCGTAGGCAATTGCATAATATGCGAAGAAAATAATTTTGATTGCAAGATAAAGGGAAAGATATCCGAAAATTCTGTCTTTCTTTTTTTCGTTAACCGTCTTTTTTGAAAACAGACCCGAAACAAAGATAAACAGCGGCATGTGAAAGGAATAAATGAGCAGATAGAGGTTTTTCATTGTTTGCGAATCCTTGGTGTAAAAATCCGCAACATGGCCAAGAACAACAAGAAAAATCAGAAAGCATTTAAGAATATCCCATTTCTGCATTCTGCCGCTCATTTCATTTTTCATAAGCTGATTCCGCCCTTTACAGTTCAATTATTTCACAAGAGCTGCCTGTGAGCGCATTGCTCAGGCTGTCCGGCTGATGGCCGCCGACAAACAAGGTGATTTTTCCGTCAGGGTCAACGCGGCTGCCGTCATCAATAACAGCCTTGAGCCAGTATGTATCAATTTCGAAAGTAACGGTTGTTTTTTCGCCTGCATCAAGCTCGGCGGATTTTATGCCGCAAAGCTGGAAGTGGGGTGTAACGGTTCTGCTGTCGGTGAAAGAAGCATAAACCTGAGCTTTTTCAACGCCCTTCATGCTGCCGATGTTGGCAATATCAACGCTGACTGTGATTTTTTCGGAATTTCTTTCAATGATTTTTGCGTTTTCATAGGCAAAGCCTGTGTATGAAAGCCCGAAGCCGAAGGGGTAAAGAGGGTCGCTCTCGATATATCTGTAGGTTCTGCCCTTCATGCTGTAATCCTTGAAGTCGGGGATGGGGTGGTCGCCTGCATACATGGTGACGGGCAGCTTGCCGCAGGGGGAAACCTCGCCTGCAAGGATTTTTGCAATTGCAAGGCCGCCGAAGGCACCGGGGTACCAGCCGTGAATGAAAGCCTTTGCGTGGTTTCTGACCTTTTCGCCAAGGTCGATTGAGCTGCCGCAAAGAAGAACGACAACAACGTTTTCGCAAACGTCGCAAACAGCTTCGGCAAGCTTTTGCTGAGTTGCGGGCAGATAGAGCGATTTTTTATCGCCGCATGCCGTGTAGTCATCGTCAAAGCCTGTGTCCTCGCCCTCAATCGAGCAGTCAAGACCCAGAGCAAGAACGGTTATATCAGCTTCCGCTGCGGCTGCAATGCCGTCGCTGAGCATGTTTTGGAAGCCGCTCCAATGGTTGGTCTGCTCCGAGCAGTAGTTGGAGCCTCTTTCAACGATGATTGAAGCATCGGTGAAAACTCTGCGGATGCCGTCCGCAACGGTGATATATTCGGATGAATAGCCGTTATAGTTGCCCTCAAGCGCGGTTACGGACATTGAGTTGGGGCCGACAACGGCAATTTTTTTGGTTGTATTTTTATCAAGAGGCAGGAAATTATCGTTTTTGAGCAGAACGGGGCATTGCTCGGCCGCCTTGAGATTGAGCGCCCTGTGTTCCTTGCAGTCAAGCTTATCATAGCCGATGTCGGAATAAGGTCTGTTCTCTTCAAATTCGCCCAGAAGGAAGCGGATTGAATAAACTCTTTCCGCAGCGGCGGTGATTTCCTCTTCGGTAACAAGGTCCTGCTCATAGGCATCAATAAGCGCGTCATAGGTTTCGCCGCAGTTGAGGTCGCAGGTGTTTTTGAGCGCAACGGCAGCAGCCTCTGCCTTGGTTTCAACAAACTTGTGGAACTTATAGATATCGCCCAGAGCGCCGCAGTCCGAAACAACATAGCCGTCAAAATTCCACTTGTTGCGAAGAACGTCAACCAGCAGATATGAGTGGGCGCAGCAGGGCTCGCTGTTTGTGCGGTTATATGCACCCATAACGCCTGCAACTCCGGCTTCAACCGTTTTTTCAAAAGCGGGCAGATATGTTTCGTAAAGGTCGCGCAGGCTGATTTTTGCATCGAAGCCGTGGCGGTCATTTTCGGGGCCCGAATGGCCTGCATAGTGCTTTGAGCAGGCTGCGGCTTTCAGGAATTCGCCGTCGCCCTGAATGCCCCTAATGAATGCCGAGCCGAGAACGGAGGAAAGGAACGGGTCCTCGCCGAAGGTTTCCTGGCCCCTGCCCCAGCGCGGGTCGCGGAAAATATTGATGTTGGGCGCCCAGAAGGTGAGGCCCTTGAAAATATCGTAGTCGCCGTATTTAACGTGCTTGTTATATTTTGCGCGGCCTTCGGTTGAAATAACGTCTGCAATTTTGCCGATGAGTTCGGGGTCAAAGGATGCCGCCATTGCGATTGTGTGGGGGAAAACGGTTGCCGTTCCCGCGCGCGCAACGCCGTGAGCGCCCTCGTTCCACCAGTTATATTCCTTGATGCCGAGCCTTTCAATGGCAGGTGAATTATAGAGAAGCTGTGACATCT
Organism: Acutalibacteraceae bacterium; assembly: GCA_045645145.1. Classification (GTDB taxonomy): domain Bacteria; phylum Bacillota; class Clostridia; order Oscillospirales; family Acutalibacteraceae; genus CAG-177. The sequence continues at coordinate 7,551 of JAZRIG010000068.1, read as the reverse complement.
TTTCCTCAACCGTCATTTTTGCCACAAGCTCTTTTGCTTTGATTTTTGCTTCGGATTTTGTCATGGGGAACCTCCTGTATCTAAAACAAATTTTTATTTTTTCGGCATCGGGCGGCGCTTGGCCGTGAATTCCGACACGTTTATTCTGATAACGCTGACTATTTCAGCCATTTTATCCTCAAAAACAAAGTCCTTGCCCGTCTGAGTTTTCATCAGAACGGAAAGACCCTCTTTTTTCTCCTCGATATCCTCAAGGATTTCGGCGGTTCCCCTGCCCATAACGGAAGCATAGGTGATGCCGTATTTGCATGCGATTTCGCCCTCAAACGGCTGAATATCGCAATCCAGCTCAAAGAAAACCTTGGGGTTTGCCCTCATCAAATCAAGCTTGCGCCCTCTGCGAGCACCGTGAAGATAAACGGTCAGCCTGCCGTCCTGCAGGGTGTAGCCGTAGTTCATCGGCACAACATAAGGCTCGTCGCCGTCAACAAGGCCGAGATGAAGAACCTTGGCCTTGTCAAGAATATTTTTAATTTCGTTAATGTCCGTTACTTCCCGCTCTCTGCGGGTCATTCCGTTGCTCATGGTAATGACCTCTGCTTTTCTGTATTATTTTTGCACATATCGCAAATCTTTCAGGAATTTATATCGCCGTGCTGCGATTCAAAAGCACAACACATTCTATATGATTCGTGTGGGGGAACATGTCCACGGGGCAGATTTTCTGAACCTTGTAGCCCTTTTTTTCAAGCATTGTTAAATCCCTTGCCAAGGTTTCGGGGTTGCAGGAGATATAAACAACCTTTTTCGGGGCGGCAACGGCAAGCGAATCAATGAATTTTTTGCTGCTGCCCGGGCGCGGGGGGTCCATAAAAACAACGTCAAATTTTTCGCCTGCGAGTGCAAGCTCCTGCATAAAATCGCCTGCATCCGCGCAATAAAACTTTGCGTTTTCGGCGCTGTTGCGCTTTGCATTTGAAATTGCATCCTTAACAGCGTCGGGATTCAGCTCAACGCCGATAACATTGCCTGCCGTTTTGGCGGCAACAAGGCCGATTGTGCCAATTCCGCAATATGCATCCAGCACGGTTGTGGTTTTATCAAGCTCGGCAAGCTCCATAGCCTTGCCGTAGAGCTTTTCGGTCTGAACGGGGTTTATCTGATAGAAAGATTTCGGCGAAATGCGGAAAACCCTGCCGCAGAGCGTGTCCTCAATATATCCGTTGCCGTAAAGAACTTCTTCTTTTTCGCCGAGAACAAGATTTGTGTTTTTTGGGTTGATGTTGAGAACAACGGTTGTTATTTCGGGGTGTTTTTGAAGCAATTCGGCGGTGAATTTCTTTTTCATGGGGAAATATCCGCTTGCGCCGACCAGCACAACCATGACCTCGCCGCTTGAAAAGCCGCGTTTAACCAGAACATGGCGCAAAAAGCCCGTGCCCTTATCCTCGTCATAAGTCCAAATTTTGAATTTTGGCAGCATGGCGCGGATGTCAACAATGATTTCGTCGGCTGTTTTGTCCTCGGTCATGCAGCTGTCAACGGAAACTATGCGGTGGCTGCCCGACTGATAAACGCCGGAAATGATTTTGCCGCTTTTGGTTCTGCCGAATGCTGCCTGCACCTTGTTGCGGTAGTGATAGGGGTTGTCCATGCCGATTATTTTATTAACCCTGCCGAATTTTTTCAGCAGAATTTCGCACCTTGCCTGCTTCCATTTCAGCTGACGGTCATAAGTCATATTCTGAAGCTGGCAGCCGCCGCATTTTTTTGCGAGCGGGCAGGCATCGGGGTTTGTTTTGAGATTGGATTTTTGTGACATGATTATCCTCTGTTATCAGTTTTCTTTTCGGGCATTTTGTTGAGAAATGCATAGGCCGTTACCGAAAGAACCAGCATAAGTACCGTGACTGCCATGGGCGACTCGATGCCGTAGAACGGAGCGCAGACAAGCTCAAACAAAACTTCGAAAACTTCGGCGGCACCAAGCGCTCTTGTCATCATCGTGAGAATGCTCACGGCAAGACCGACCATGGAATAAATGTTGACTATTCTTATCCAGAGCGCTTCGCCGAGCTTGAACGCAACGGCAATTGAAGCAATAACAAGGATTGCATAGCCTGCCGCGGAAAGAATCTCAACCGCGTTGGGAAGCTTTTCAAGAATTTCGGGAACAAGCTTGATCAGGCGCCAGATATAGGGAGCGCCGAGAAGAAGTCCGCATACAACATAAAATGTAAGTTTAATATTTTTCTTATTATCCATTTTCAACAGCCTTTCTTAATGCTTTTGCAAGCTGGTCGGGGCAGGAGGTGTTTTTGAATCCGCAGCGGATTGCCTCAAGCCTTGCGATAACGTCCTCAACCTTCATGCCGTCAACGATTGCGCCGATGCCCTTGAGGTTGCCGTTGCAACCGCCCTCAAAGCGAATATTTTTAACTGTGTCACCCTCAAGCTCAAATTCGATTGAGCGCGCGCAGGTGCCTCTGGTTGCATATTTATAAACCATCTGTATCACTCCTTCGCATATTTATATCATTCTACAATATTATTTATATTTTTTCAAGCTATAACAGGATATATATAAGAGAAAGAATGAGAAAAAAATCGCCTTTGTCCGCAAGCAAAAGAATCACTATCGGCAAAATAATTGCTTGGTCGTTATCGGCGCTTCTGTTGTTTTGGGAGATTGCCTTTGCAGGGGAAAGCATTCTTAATAAATCGGGATTCATTTGCGGTCATCACCGCCCATAATCTGCGTAATCATGGGCAAAAGGTCAAAAAGCTTCATCATCTGCATCGCTTCATCCGCCTTTCTTCTGCGTTTTTCGCTCAAAAGAGGCTTCAAAGCCTCAATCAGCCTTGTTCTTTCATCGGTTTTGTTCATTGCCCCCATTATTGAGCTGAGCTTTGCCAGCATCTGAGCGTTGCCGAGCATGTCGGAAAAATCGGGCATGCCGCCAAGGCCGCCGCAGTCCTCTTTTTCCGATTTTTCTTCGGATGGAAAGAAGCTTGCCGCAGCAGCCCTGAGGTTTTCAATATCGTCATCTGTAAGGCTTGATAAAATATCGTTTATGTTGTCCATAGGTCACCCGAAATTTATTTTTTTCCGAATTGCTTCATCAACCTTTGCGCCTGTTCGCTTCGGAGAATTTCTTCAAGGGCTTTTCTGTCGCCGAGAACTTTTTTGATTTCGTTAATTTTGTTTTCGGGGATTTTGTTTTGCATCGCTCCGAGCATATCCTCCGGCTTCCGGCCTTGCGCCGCTTTTGCAAGGCGAAGCAGCTCTTCGGGCGAAAAATTGTTGTTGCTCATTGCATTCACCGCCTTTTTATTCTATAATTATGTTTGGAATATATCTGATAGAACGGAGAGATTTGTTTGAGGATTCTGGTTTTTTCGGATTCGCACGGCTCGGAAAGAACGCTTGAAACAGCCTTGCTTCAGCACAAGGACGCTGAACTGATTATCCACCTCGGCGACGGCGAAAGGGACCTTGAGGGGCTTGAATATGCCGTTGCGGGCAGGCGCGTAGTTCAGGTCTGCGGCAACTGCGATTTTTATTCCCTGCTGCCGAATAACGAAATTATTCTTGCCGGCGGCGTTAAGATTTTTTGCTCTCACGGCCACACGGAGCTTGTTAAGCACGGCACACAGAGCTTTGTTGAAAAGGCAAAATCCGCAGGTGCCCGCATTGCATTATACGGCCACACCCACCAAAGCGTGACTGCTTATGACGACGGGCTGCATATCATGAACCCCGGCTGCGCGCGAAACGGAGAATACGGAGTTATTGACATAACGCCTTCGGGGATAATGCTGCTGAAAATGAAGGTGTAATATTAATCACCGCTAAAGCATATATATCTTTCAGGCGGTGAGTTAAATGTTTGTTTATTCGGTTAAAACTTCAAAGGCAAAAATAGCGGCTTTTGTTGCTGCTTTTGCGGCGGTAACGGTTGCTCTTGTGATGATTATCGGCAGGGGCGAAAAGCCCGCGGCAACAGATGATTCCGCGGTTAATTACAAGGCGGAAAGCGCGGCGGAAAGAACCGCATTCCTTTCGCAGTTCGGGTGGGAGATATCCGAGGACCCCGTTGAGGTCAGCGAGGTTATAATTCCCGAAAATTTTGACGACGGCTACACGGAATATGCGGCAATGAACAAGGCGCAGGGGCTTGACCTTGAAATGTTCAAGGGAGTGCGCGCAAAGCGCTGGACTTACAGAATTCTGAACTATCCGGGGCTTGAGGGCGGCGAAAGCGTTCAGGCGAATCTGCTGATATATGACGGCAGGGTTATCGGCGGCGATGTTTGCTCGCTCGAGCAGGGCGGATTTATTCAGGGATTTGATTTCCCCGTGAATTCTGCGCCCGCAACAACGGCAGCGCCGCAATCGGCAGTTGTTGTTGAAAAAACAGAAACAACTTCACAGGCGCAATAAAAACAGGGCAGTTCGATTGAACTGCCCTGTTTCAGTTAACTGTTAAAATGCAAACAATGCTTCGCTCCAGAAATAAACGATGGTGTAAAGCATGGAAAACAGCTCTTTCAAGCCGAGCTTGCGCAGGAAGGCATCAAAATCGTCGCCGATAAGAATATCAAACGGAGTGATGGCTTCCGCTCTTCTGTAGCCTCCCTCATCCTCAACGGGAGAGCCGTTATCAAGAGTGAATGTCTGGGTTCTGTAGCCGACGGGTGTGATGTTGTCCATCGTGTAATAAACCGTCACGGTTACAGCGCTTTTTGATTCTTCGGGGATTTCGCCCGTGAAAGCAATTTCTGTTTTCTCGCCGGGTTCAAGGCTTTCAAAAGGATTTACCCTGAATTTCAGGTCGGCGCCGCCGCAGTCAACGGCAAGGATTTTCACCGCGCTGTTTTTGCAGACGTTTTCAACCACAAGGCTTTGGGCATCGCCTGTCAGCATGCCCTCATCGCAGCCCTTGAACGAAGCATGAACCGTGTGGGAGGGGTTGGTGGAATATTTGAACTGCGGATAGCTTTCGTTTGAATAAACATCGGTGATGTTATCTGTCAGCAGCAGATTCATCATCAGAACTCTGGAGTAATCGTCTTTATAGGTCATGCCGTGGAAAAGGCCGTCAACAAACCATGTGTTATCCGGCAGATAAGCGGTTGATGCGTCAATCGTCATTGAGGGCGAAACCTTGTTTTTGCCTCCGCAGGGGTTGATTTGAACATAACCGTCGGCAAAGCGTGTGCCGTAAGGGGCGCAGGTTGCGCCGGTTGAAGCCGCGGTTGTGATGATTCCGTCAGAATCCTCGTTAAGGCCGGTGACAATGCGGTTGCCTGTGCCCGAAATTATGGAAATATTCATGCCGCTTTCAATGCATTCGGCAAGCTTTTCATCCATTGACGGAAGAATTTCATAATGGAAACGGTCGCTGATTTCAATGAGCCTTGCGCTTTCTTTCTTGTCAAGAAGAGCCGCTTTTGATTCTTCGTATTTATGAATGGGAATAAAGTCCCAAAGGCTGCCCCAATAGCCGAGAGTGGGCATGATTTTGGGGAAAAGGGAGTTCAGAAGAATATCAACAAAGCCAAGCTGATTTGCCTTGACAAACCAGTTGTAGTTTTCTTCGGTCATGGTGCCGTTCTCAATAAAGCGAAGCAGGCATTCTTCGTCAAACTCGATGGTTGCGTTCATTGCGTCATAGGCAATGCCTGCGCCGCCGATTGCGGGAACGGTCAAAACCGCGTTGTCAACATCGCCCTTGTGGCCGTAAAGGTTAAGATATGTTGCGGTTACCTGACCGCCGTGGCTGACAGCAAAGAGGTTAACCTTATCCTTGCCGCTGTGAGCCTTTACGGACTGAATGAAGTCATCGAGCAAGCCTGCGCAGTATTCGGCGCCCATTCTGAAATCCGTGCTGAAATTATAGATGTTTTCATAGCCGATATATTCGGCAATTTCTGCGGCAATCTCAGTTTCCTGCTGATATTTGCCGTCTGGGAAATTTTCAATTAAATATGCGCTGTTTTTATCCGCCGCTTCGGTGTAGTCCTGATGAATCTCATAGGCGCTTGTGCCGTCGGGGTTGCAGCGAAGCTTTTCAAAAAGCGCGTTCATTTCCTCGGCAAGCACGTCGGAAATATATTCCGCATTGCCAACCGTCAGCCCGCCAAGGCCGATTCCGAGCTCTGCAATTCTTGCAAAAACGCGGCTGAGAACATGGTCCCAGTCAAGGCCCCAAACGCTTTCGCCCGTTTCAAGGCTGTCGCCGTAATAAAGGTTTGTTGAGCTGTAGCCGGGAACGATGATTACGGGATAATCGGTGATATCGCCTTTAACCTCGCCCGAAGCCGAAGCAAGAACGGCGCATGAAGAAAAAACAACTGCAAGGGAAAGAAGAACGCACAAAAACTTTTTCATAAAATCAGCCTTTCCTCAATTTTACATATCCATACTAACATATTGTTAATGCTGTTGTAAAGCGGTGAATTCATTTTTAACTCTTCACTTTGAATTATCTCCGTCCATATAATCCAGCACTCTCTGGATAAGGCCGAGGCGGTTTTCGCCCTTGAGCAGGCGAACCGAAATATAAGGTTTTCCGCCGCCCGCGCTCACAACGAACCTGCCCTTGAAGTGGGCAGCCGCAAGCGCAATTTTTTCCATATCCAGATTGCTGATTTTGAAGATGATGCGGTCGCTCTGCATCGTGATTTCATAAACGTCATGCCTTGCCGCCTTGCCTCTGAGAAGAGCAATTCTGATAAGCCCCTCAACGCAGGGCGGCGGATCGCCGAAGCGGTCAACAAGCTCGTCGATAACGTCGGAAGCATCATCATCGGTCTTGATATCGGCAATTCTGCGGTAAATCTGAAGCCTCTGGGGCACGCTTTCAATATAATCATCAGGGATATGGGCGTCAATCGGAAGGTCGATAACGCAATCCTTTTCGGGGATATCCGATGCCTCGCCCTTTTCTTCTTTAATAGCCTGCTCAAGGAGCTTGACGTACATATCGTAGCCGACTGTTTCCATGTGACCGTGCTGGTTTGCGCCGAGCACGTTGCCTGCGCCTCGGAGTTCAAGGTCACGCATCGCAATATGGAAGCCTGAGCCGAATTCGGTGAATTCTCTGATTGAATCGAGCCTTCTCGTTGCGATTTCGCTGAGCTGCTTGCCCCTTGTGAAGGTGAAATAAGCGCTCGCTCTTCGTGAAGAACGGCCGACTCTGCCTCTTATCTGATGAAGCTGAGCAAGACCCATTCTGTCCGCATTTTCAATGATAAGAGTGTTGGCGTTGGGTACGTCAACGCCCGTTTCGATAATCGTTGTGCAAACAAGGACGTCGATTTCGCCCTCAAGCAGCCTTCGCCATACCTCGCTGAGCTCGTCCTCGCTCATCTTGCCGTGACCGATACCGACGTTGGCATCCGGCAGCATCGCTTTGATTTCCGCCGCCTTTTTCTCGATATCCTCAACTCTGTTATAGAGATAATAAACCTGACCGCCCCTGCGAAGTTCCTGCTCCATTGCCTGAACGAGAACGGGCATATTATGCTCAATTACATATGTCTGAA
>JAZRIG010000067.1:0-27448 GCA_045645145.1 Acutalibacteraceae bacterium | reverse complement strand
CTAAAAGTACCTCCTTAATTATTGCGGAAGGGGTTGATGCCCCTGCCGTGACGCCGATTTCGGCGCAATGGGAAAAATCTATGGATTTGAGCTCTTCTGCTCTTTCCACCAAATGTGTTTCGCAGTTTTCACTGCACACGGCTTTAAGCTTGACCGTGTTTGAACTATGCCTTCCGCCAATAATTACCATCATGTCACATTTCTTGGACAGCTCGGCAGCTTCATCCTGCCTTTGGCGGGTCGCAAAGCATATTGTATCAAATATTTTTGAATTTGTACAGTCTATTTTTATTTTTTCTTTACAAATTTTCCATTCATTTTGCGAAAATGTTGTCTGAGAAACAACAATTATTCTGTTTTGGCATAAAAAAGCATTCTCTTCGAGTATTTTTTCAAGCTCGGAAAGACTTTTGAAAACAAAAACTTTTCCTCTGCAATGGCCTGTAATACCCATAACCTCGGGATGCAGAGGGTCGCCCGCAATCAAAACGGGAATATTTTCTGCCGAGTTTTCAGAAACAATTGTATGAATTTTTTTAACAAACGGGCATGTGGCATCGCAAATATCTGCCCCCACGTTTTCAAGCTCTTCATAAACGCTGCGAGCCACTCCGTGAGCGCGGATAATCACCTTTTGCCCCTGCTTTGCCTGCTCCGGGGAATCAATGATACCTACACCCTTTTCGGCAAGCTCGTTTGCAACATCGGTGTTATGAATCAACTGGCCGAGTGTTGCCGCATCGGCACCGGTTGCGGCAATTTCATAGGCCATGGCAACCGCCCTGTCAACGCCAAAGCAAAATCCGGCTGTTTTTGCAAGAGTTATTTGCAATGTCCCATCTCCCAAAGCTTAACTATTTCTGCCATAATGTTCTGGGCACAGGCTCTGATTTCATCCTTGGAGCTTTCTTCGTTTAACCCAAGCTTTTCATAAGGTATAACCTCGCCGAATCTGACTGTCAGCTTTGTGTGTTTTTTCATATCGTCCGAGGTATATATTGAAACGGGAAGAACATCTGCCTTCGCCTCTTTGGCAATAAGCGCAACTCCGTTTTTGGCTCTTGCGGGCTTGAATGTTTTTGAACGAGTTCCCTCAGGAAAAATGCCGAGAATATGGCCTTCTTTGACAATTCTGATGGCATAGTCAAGGGCTTCGGAATCCGCACCGCCCCTCACAATCGGAAAACCGTTGAGCTTTGTAAGAAAATACTTGGCAATCGGATTTTCAAAAAGCTCTTTTTTGCCCATGAAGTGAAGCTGCCTGTTTTCAATGCCGCAGCCGATAAAAACAGGATCAAGAGCATGCATGTGGTTAGATGCTAAAACAAATCCGCCGTCGGCAGGTATGTTTTCAACGCCGACATATTCAATTTTATAGAGCATTTTTACAACAGCATTGCCTATAGGTCTTAACTTATCATAAGTTTTGCTTTCAGCAATAACAGAATAATCGAAACCCTTCATTATACTTTCTCCTTAATGATATTTATAATCGCATTAACCGAATCTTCAAGGCTGAGGCCTGTTGTGTCAAGAATCACACCGTCCTCAGCGGGTTTAAGCGGAGCAATTTCACGATGAGAATCATTATAGTCTCTTTGAACCAAATCATCAAGCACTTCCTCATAATTAACATCGCTGCCCTTTTCAATAAGCTCTTTATATCTTCTCATCGCTCTCTCTTCAGGTGAAGCTGTGAGGAATATTTTCACTTTTGCATCCGGCAAAACAACCGTTCCGATATCTCTGCCGTCCATAATGCAGTTATTTCTTGCTGCAATATCTCTCTGCAAATCAAAAAGGAATGCCCTGACCTCAGGAACGGCCGATACATCGGAGGCCGCCATTGAAGCCGGCGGAGTTCTGATTTCGGTTGAAACATTTTCTCCGTTAAGAAGAACCTTCTGTTCGCCGTTTTCAAAAACAAGGTCAACGCTGATATCGGCAAGAGTTGCCGCAACCGCCTGCTTATCCTTGGTATCGATTCCGTTTCTGAGCGCATTAACGCCAACTGCGCGGTAAAGCGCACCGGTATCAACATAAATATATCCGACAGCCTTTGCAGCCGCACGGGAAACCGTGCTTTTGCCCGCGCCTGCGGGGCCGTCAATCGCAACATTGATAATATTATTGCTCATAATCATATCTCCGTTCATTTATTATTTCTTCTGCAGCACTCAAACCTGCAAGCCTGCCTGTTGAAAAGGCTATCTGAAGATTGAAGCCTCCCGTATATGCATCGGCATCAATAACCTCTCCCGCAAAATACAAGCCTTCAACCAGCTTGGATTCCATGGTTTTCGGATTGATTTGTGAAATGTCAATTCCGCCTGAGGTGATAATGGCTTCGGCAACAGGCCTGAAAGCCGTAACGGTTATGCACATCCCTTTAAGCAGCCTGACCAAGGCCTTGCGCTGTTCTTTTGTTATTTGATTAACCTTTGTTGAAAGTCCTATTCCGCTTAATTTAACAATAACGGGAACCAGTTTTTTGGGTAAAAGAGAGTTGAGTGCATTAATAAAGTTTTTGTTCGTATTCTCGGAAAAATCACGCAAAATTCTTGCATCAAGCTGTTCCTCGGTAAGAGCAGGTTTTAAATCAATATAGATTTTGTATCTGCCGCTTTTCATGTCGCGTATATGAGCCGAAGCACTCAGAATCATTGGGCCTGAAACTCCGAAATGAGTGAACAGCATTTCACCGAAATCCGTATAAACCGTCTTTCCGTTTTCGGTATCAACAACCTTTATTGCCGTGTTGCGAAGCGAAAGACCCATAAGCTCGCTGCAAAATCCCTCGTGTATCTCAAGAGGAACAAGCGAAGGTAAAAGCGGTGTTATTTTATGGCCTGCCTGTTTTGCAAGTTCATATCCGTCGCCGGTTGAACCTGTTCCCGGATAAGAAAGGCCGCCAGTTGCAATTATAACTTTATCGGCAAAAATTTTTTCGCCGTTTTCAGTTTCTGCTCCTATTACTTTTGAATTTTCAACAAGAAGCTTAACTGCTCTGCCTGTCATAAATCTTGCCCTGCTTCTTGCATAGCTTACAAGAGCATCAACAATATCGGCAGCATTATCCGAAGCAGGAAAAACCCTGTTTCCTCTTTCCGTTTTCAGTTCAACGCCTCTGCTTTCAAAAAACTCAATAACATCGGACGGCATAAAACGGGAAAAGGCTCCGTAAAGGAATCTGCCGTTGCGCGGAACATTGGAAATAAGCTCCTGGAGCGATACGCAATTATTGGTAACATTGCATCTGCCCTTACCGGTTATCATAACCTTCCTCGCAGGGCGCTCATTGCGCTCAAGCACAATTGTTTCAACACCCTCATGAGCGGCACTTCCTGCCGCCAACAGCCCCGCTGCTCCGCCGCCGACAACCAGCAAAGAGGTTCTCATTTTTTAGCCTCCTCGCCGGTACGGTAAACATGGTACTCGTCCCATATTTCTTCAAGTGCCTTAAAATCCTTATAAACATCCTCACGTTTTTCTCTTGCACTTGCCGCAACAAGAGCGTTGATAACGCTAAGCGGAGCAACAAGAGAATCCACGAAGGACAACATGTTGCTCTTGGCAACAAGCAGATGTGTTGCAAACGGAGCAATGGGCGACATTTCGCCGTCGGTAATCGAGATAATGGTTGCTCCCCTGCTTTGCGCAAAGGACAAAGCCTTAACTGTTTGATTGGAATATCTCGGGAAGCTTATCGCAATGCACACATCATCGCTGCCGATACGAAACATCTGCTCAAAAAGCTCACTTGAAGCCGAAGTATCTATTAAAACAACATTTTCATAAAGAAATCTGAGATAAAATGCCGCAAAGCTTGCCAATGCCGCAGAGCTTCGAACTCCTAAAATGTATATTTTCTTCGCATTGTTTATTGCCTCGGCACTTTTGATAAAAGCTTCACGGGAAATGCTTTCGCGAGTTGCCTTTATCATATCTATATCGCTCATAAAAGCCTTGTCAATAAAATCTTCTCCGCCGAGTCTGCTGGCGGCAACATCCATTCGCTGAACGCTTGTGAGATGGCTTTTTACCATCTCCTGCAAATATTTTTGAAGCTCCGGATAGCCTTCAAAGCCGATGTTAGAAGCAAAACGGACAACCGTTGATTCGCTCACGCCGACAGCCTTGCCGAGACTCGCAGCAGTCATAAATGAAGCCTTTTCGTAATTGGCTTTTATATAATCTGCAATCTTTTTGTGACCCTTTGAAAGACTGCCGTATATATTTTCAATTCGTGCCTGAAAATTTTCCGACATAAAGACACCTCTTTGTTTTCATATAAAACAGATATTACACTATAATTGCACAAAATGCAAGCGGTTTTTACCGTTTTGCAAGTTTTCTTTCATTTTTTACAATTGACGGCGCAAACTCCATGGTGTATAATTATTTCAATCATAAAATACAACAGGAGATAATGATTATGTCAGCAGGAACAGTTTTGCATTATAACACACCTTCAAAGGCATGGACTCAAAGTCTTCCCATCGGAAACGGCACTCTCGGCGCAATGATTTACGGCTCAGTTTCAAAGGAATTACTCAGCCTTAACCACGACGAGCTGTGGAACGGCGCTCCCAAAAACACTGTGAAGGAAGGTGCCCCCGAAGCTTTTAAAAAAGCTCGCGACCTTGCGCTTGCAGGCAAGCTGCATGAAGCACAGAAAGAAATAGAAAGCAATTTTCAAAGCACATGGAGCCAGGCATACATGCCGCTCGGTGACCTTGAAATTGACTTCGGAATAAAAGGCAGAGCAAAGAATTATATTCGCACTCTTGACCTAAAAAATGCCGTTTCAACAGTTGAATTTGAACGCTCGGGCATTAAATATAAAAGAGAGTATTTTGCATCCTACCCTTCAAAAATCATTGCTGCCAAGCTCACTTCCGAAGGCGGCAAAATGAGCTTTAAATTGGGCTTGTCCTCAAAGCTGAAAAGCCACAGTTTTGTTGAAGGAAACACGGTTATTCTTGACGGCGAATGCCACGGCGAAAACAACATAAATAACGAAGCCAGCAACAAGGCTTATTTTGACGAACCCGAAAAGCGCGGCATGCGTTTCAGAGCGGCGGTTAAAATTATAACCGACGGAAGCACAAAAGCGGTTGAAAACCGTTTGGAAGTTAAAGATGCAACAGAAGCAGTTCTTTTCTTTTCTGCCGAAACGAGCTTCAACGGCTGGAACAAGCACCCCTACCTTGATGGTAAAGAATATATCAAACCCTGTATGGAAAGAATCAACTCCGTTAATGACTATGAAGCAGAAAAGCAGCTGCATATTTCAGATTATCAGGAGCTTTTCGGCAGAGTATCACTGAACCTCGGTGAAGGCAAGGATGACATGCCCACAAACAAGCGTCTTGTTGCATTCAAAAAAGATAAAAGCGATATTTCTCTTGTTACTCTTGTATATAACTTCGGCAGATACCTTGCAATTTCTTCTTCTCGCAAAGGCTCACAGGCATCAACGCTTCAGGGAATATGGAATGACAGGCTTACTCCTCCCTGGCACTCAAACTACACGGTTAACATCAACACCGAAATGAACTATTGGCCCGTTCTTATGTGCCGCATGCCGGAAGTAAACCTTCCGCTCATTGAGATGGTTAAAGAGCTCAGCATAAGCGGCGAGAAGGCAGCAAAAGGCCAATACAACGCAAAGGGCTGGACCTCGCACCACAACGTTGACTTGTGGAGACTTTCAACTCCTGTTGACGGCTGCGCCTGCTGGGCATTCTGGCACGGCTCGTCCGGATGGCTCTGCGAGCATCTTTTCGAGCATTACGAATACACAAACGATGTTGAATATCTCAAAGAAACTGCTTATCCCATCATGAAAAAAGCGGCAGAATTCTATCTTGACATCATGACAGAATACGAAGGCAAGCTTGTTCTTGCTCCCGGCACCTCTCCCGAAAACGGTTTTGAATACGAAGGCAAAAAATGCAACGTTGCAAGATATTCAACGATGTCTATGTCAATTGCAAGAGAGCTTTTTGAAAACTGCATCAAATCCTGTAACATTCTTGGCATTGACGCAGACTTTGCTGCAGAGCTTAAAGAAACAATTGCAAAAATGGCAGATTTCAAAATCGGCAGCGACGGTCAGCTTCTTGAATATGACGACGATTACCCCGAGGTTGAACCCCACCACAGACATGTTTCACATCTTTATGCCCTTCATCCCGCCCGCCTTATCACAGTTGACGGCACACCCGAGCTTGCAAAGGCATGCCGCAGAACTCTTGAACGCAGAGGCGACAACGGAACAGGTTGGAGCCTTGGCTGGAAAATCAATTTCTGGGCAAGACTTTTTGACGGCGATCACGCACTTAAGCTTATCGAATTGCAGCTCAGACCCGTTAAGAGCATCGGTGTCAATTACACCAAGGGCGGCGGAACTTACGAAAATCTTTTTGATGCTCATCCCCCGTTCCAGATTGACGGCAACTTCGGCTTTGTCAGCGGAATCACCGAAATGCTCATGCAAAGCTTTGACGGCAAAATCTATATTCTTCCCGCTCTTCCCTCAAAGTGGAAAAACGGCAACGTCAGCGGTCTGCTTGCAAAAGGCGGCGTAATTGTTGATATCGAATGGAAGAACGGCAAAGCAACCAAATACAACCTTGAAGGCAAGGGCAAATTCACGGTTATTGTTGAAGGAAAGGCAACCGAAGTTGAATTGACAGGTAAAAAGGTAAGCTTCAATGCCTGAAAACGAATTTGATCTTTATGATTTTGATAAAACGGTTTATCCGCATGACTCTGAAACGGTATTCCTGTTTTACTGCATTCTGCACAGACCTTATCTTATCTTGATAACACCGTGGCTGCTGCTGAATCTCATTCTTTTCTTTCTCGGCTTTGGCGACCAATTCAAAGGCAGATGCTTCTCCTTTCTTCGTTTCATAGACGGTGAGAAAATGGCTGAACGTTTCTGGAAAAAGCAAAAGAAGAATATCTATTCTGTTTTTGAGCCGCAAAACAGGGAAAGGCCCGTTGTTGTTTGCTCCGCTTCGCCCGAATTCTTTCTTAAACCGATATGTGAAAAATACAAGGTGCACACTTTAATCGCAACAAGGATGAACCCCAAAACAGGCAGAATAAACGGATATAACTGCAAGGATAAGCAAAAACCGTTGCGTTTGGCAGAAACCGTTCCCAATGCAAAATTCATTAACGTTTATTCTGATTCGCTCAAAAACGATATTCATATTTTCGAACTTGGGCAAAGATGCTTTCATGCAAACAAAGGCACTCTCACCGAGATGAGTATTGAAGAAATAAGAAAAAAAGTTAATAAATAATTTTAACCGCAGTCTTTTTAACAGGCTGCGGTTAATTTTTTGCTCATAAAAAGTTAACCTTTGTTTAAATTTTAAAAAACAGAATATATATATTCTGCTGCTATAATATCACAAGCTAAATATTTGCACGGTTTCACGGATAAAATATCCGAGAGGTGAAAAATATGATTTATTTAGCTTTAAGTGCTGTTTTTTCCTATCTTTCAGGCAGCATCAATTCGGCGGTTATCATTTCAAAAGTGTTTTACGGCAAAGACATTCGCAGCATCGGCAGCGGCAACGCAGGGGCAACCAATGCACTTCGTTCTTTCGGCAAGAAAGTCGGCGCAGCGGTTTTTCTGTTTGATTTTTCAAAAGGTCTTATTTCGGTTGCCGCCGCAAGATGCCTTGTTTTCTTTTTTGAAGCGCCCTATGAATGCATTCTTGTTGCAGGCTTCTTTGCACAATTCGGCCACACCTTTCCGATTTTTTTCAGATTCAAAGGCGGAAAAGGTGTGGCAACCGCCGCCGGCGCAGCCTTGGGAATAATGCCGATTGTTGCTGGAGCCTTGCTTGCTCTTTTTGCGCTTATAACCGCAACAACAAGAATAGTATCTCTTGCATCGGGTGTTTGCGCAGCGGCATATCCTCTGTTGGCATACTTTTTTAGCGACAACCACAGTTCGCAAAACTTTGTTTTTGCCGTTTCTTGCGCAGTCATGATTGCAGTAATGCACGCGCCGAATTTTGCACGGTTGCTTGACGGAGAAGAAAAACGCATATCATTCAAAAAGGGCAGCAATTAATTCTTTTTCGGAATTAGTAAATGTTTGTAATTCATCATTTTGCATTGACTGCATGTTGCTGTCAAAGTATAATAGCCGAGTATTTAAGAACACGCCCCGCGTTTTGGATTAAAGCGGGTGGGAAGCCGCATTTGCGGATTTAATAATAGAATTTTTCGGGGTATGTTTTTAAAAATATTTCATATAAAACGGAGGAAATCTATGAAAAACAGACTAAAAGGATTGCTTGCCGTCGCGCTTTCGATGGCATGCTTTCTGTCAACCACACCGATTACAGGCTTTGCCGCAGGCAAGCTTACGGTTAAAGTCAGCGAAGGCAATGTTACCGCCGTTGATTCTGACGGCAACCCGTTGACCTCCCCTGCTGTTGTTGAAACGGACGAAATCATCGCCGCCGACGAAAAGGGCATGTTCTATGTTACGGTAAACGGTCAAAAAGCTGCTGAAGGCTACGGTGAAAAAAGCTATAAAGGCTATGCCGAAAACAATTCCGAAGCAGAAGAAAGCGGCAATACTTATTTTGACACTTTCACCGTTCCCACAGCTCCCAAGGGATACACCGACGGTGCAACTGTCACTTCGGCGCAGAGCAATGACTATTATAACCATGAAAACACTTATCACCTTGGCAATATTGTTAATATCGAATACTCCCCCATCAGCTACAAGGTTAATTTTGACCTTAACGGCGGCGAGGGCAAAATTGAAGCGATATCCGCAAAATACAATGCTGAGTTCACACTTCCCTCTTCGGATTCGGCATCAAACAACGGCGCTTCTGTTAAAAGTTGGAACACAAAGGCTGACGGCAGCGGAACAGATTATGAAGCAGGTGCTTCCGCAAAAAATCTTTCCGAAACAAACGGCGAAGAAATCACGCTTTATGCTCAATGGGGAGAAAATGAAACAAAAGAATACACCGTTACCTATTATCTGACCGAAACCGAGCAGCACGGCGAAATTCAGAGCTACAAAGAAGGTGACGCAATCGTTCTTCCCGCACCGCCCGCAAAAGAAGGCTTTGAATTTGCAGGCTGGATTCTCGGCGAAGAAAACGGCGAAGCAATTAAAATGCCTGCCGTTATGCCTGCAGACAACATCAAAGCTTATGCTTCATGGGAAATCAAGCAATACGAAATCAATTATGTTGTTGACGGCACTAATTATATGACCAAGGTTGCGCCCTACGGTTCGGACATCACTCTGACAGCACCGGAAGACCCCGAAAAAGCGGATCATGTTTTTGCAGGTTGGTTTGATGCAGAAGGCAACAATCTTTACAGCTACACAACCGTCCCCGCAAAAGACGTTGTATTTACCGCCAAATGGATAAGAAACGGCAACGTTGTTTACATGGTCGGCGATAAAACCTACAAGGCGTATGAGGTTAAAGAGGGCGAGAAAATACCCGTACCCGAAGAGAATCCCGAAAAATTTGCTCACAAATTCAAAGGCTGGTCACCCGCAATCCCCGAATACATGCCTGCAGAGGATCTCACATTTACCGCACAGTGGGAAATTGACAAAGAATTCGTTACCCTCGTTATCGGCGGAACGGTTGTTGCAGGCGGAATCATTGCAGCAATTACGGGCGCAGGCATAACGGGAATTTCAATAATCGGCGGAATCATTGCACTTCTCGGAGTTACTTCCGGAATAAATAAGACTTACACCGTAACTTATAAGGTTGACGGTTCTGTTTATAAAACCTATAAGCTCGAACCCGGCAAAAAGATAACCGTTCCTGCCAACCCGAGCAAGGAAGGCTATAAATTTGCAGGATGGACTCCTGATATCCCCGATGAAATGCCCAAAAAGAACCTGACCTTTGAAGCTAAATGGGAGAAAGAAAAAGACGATTCTAATATCGGTTCGGATATTCCCTCAACAGGTTCAACTTCCGCTGGCATCGCCGCTTTTGCAGCTCTGGCTGTTTCGGCCGCAATTGCAGTTTTAATCAAAAAGAAAAAAGATAAATAAAATACAATTAACATTAAAAATCAAAAGGTGGTTTGTGCAGATCAATCCTGCGCAAACCGCCTTTTAATAATTATGCAAGCTTTTATTGTAAACTCAGATAAAATATGATATTATAAGAAAAACTGCAAGAGGTGATCTATATGACAAAAAACGCAAAGGATGCAGGTGCCGATAACTTAACACCTTCTGTTGCGCAATATTTTTCATGGATAAATAACACCAACGAGGGTGCAACCGAAGAACACACCCTTATTAATCTGGATTTCTTCAAATACTTAAAAGATACATACGGCATGCAAATCAGAATTTACGCATGGGATGCAGGAAATTTTGACGGAGCAAGCGAGGGCTACGGAAACACCGAAAGCGCAAAATTCCGCAGCCAATATCCCGAGGGTTATAAAAACGTTGTTAAAAAAGCCGATGAACAGGGAATCCGCTTCGGCCTGTGGGGAAGCCCCGACGGTTTCGGCGATACTCACGAGCAGGAAAAAGAGCGCTTCGATTTCTTTGTTCATCTGTGCAAGGATTATAATTTTGCACTTTTTAAGCTTGATGGAGTTTGCGGAAGGCTCCGCCCCGAAAAAGCAGGTGTTTTCGCGGAAATGCTTAAAGAATGCAGAAAATATTCGCCCGACCTTGTTGTTCTTAATCACCGTCTTGATTTCTATGAAGCGGAAAAGCATATAACAACATATCTTTGGAACGGCGATGAAACTTATGTTGACGTAAGCACATGCAACAAACAAACTGCAATGCATCACCGAGGCTTTATGTTCACAAGGGGCCACACGGATAATCTTGAACGCCTTGCCGAGGACCACGGAGTATGCATTTCTTCGAATGTAGACTATTTTGAGGACGAACTGATTTATCAGGCATTTAACCGTTCTCTTATTCTTGCCCCTGAAATTTACGGCAACCCGTGGTTTATGCGCGACGATGAGCTGCCCAAGCTTGCAAGGGTATATAATCTCCATGCAAGAAACACATCGATTCTCGTTAACGGAAAGCTGTTGCCCGAATCATACGGAGACAACGCCGTTTCACGCGGCAGCGACACAAAACGATTCATTTCAACCGGAAATAACAGTTGGGAAACAAAAACAATTGAATTGAAAATCGGAGAGGAAACAGGAATTTCAACCGTCTCCCCCGTTGAGGTTAACATTCACCACCCATACGAAAAGCATGTCGGAACATTTTCGGTTGGTGACAGCGTTGAAATTGAGCTTTTGCCGTTCAGAGCAACTCTTGTTGAGATTGCCGTGGCAGAAGAAGCAGAGCCGATGCTCACAAACTGCGAATATGAAATAATCAAAGAAAAATCAGACGGAACACCTGTTGAAGTTAAAATATTGAAAAGTGATGACGGAGAAATAAAACTGCGCAAAAGCGGCATTGAAAGCTTCTTCATGACTGCTGACAAGTGCGACATAAAAGAAAAGCCTCCTGTTTTTCTTGGCGGAATAACAGAAGGCACAAGGCGCCCTGAAAACGGCGAGGAGCTTTATGAAACGGCAATGTTTGCAATCAGCAACGATTCACTTGAAAGCAGAACAATGCTTCGCTCCGGAGAAACAAAAATTCCGCAGGTTAAAGCCGCAAGAGAAGCATTTTTTAACCAAGAATTTTATAAGTTGCGCGGCTGCGAAGCGAAAAACATGTTTGACGGCAAAGCAGACACATTTTTTGATTCGCAAAGCAAAACCTACTGCGACGAGAATCTGCGCATAAATGGCGGCTGCCTGCGCATTGATTTTGGCGAAGAATTTGATTGCGACAGCGTTGAAATCGACTTTTTCTGCGCCGACCGTCCCACAAGGGAGGTTGAAGAGCAAAAGCTCGCCCTTACCGCCGACTATGCGGTAAAGCTTTCTGAATGGAAGGCTTCCGACCTTGTGAAGCTTAAAGTCAAACAAGAAAACTTCCCTGTTGATGTTATAAAATTCACCGTACACACAACATACAGCCTGCCGGGCAAGCTGATGACCGCCGCCTACGGAATTAACGATAAAATACGGTATTTGAGAATTGATAACCCCGTTGACAGAATTTATTCCGTAAGACTTATTAAGGACGGCAAAGAAATTGCCCTCCGCTCGCCTACGGCAAATAACATGCAGGCGCATTACCGACACAAAATAATCCAAAAATCGCTTTGCCGCGAGTTTGTTTTGCCCGAATATAACGAGGGCTCAAAACTAACCGTTGCGGTTAACGGCACTCATGGCACGGAGTGTGTATATTGCGTTGCGAAAATTGACGGCAAGCTCACAGGCTTCCCCGAAAGAGCTCCGGATTACAAAGCCAACCAATGGGAGCATTGTGTTTGCTCCTCCGATAAAAACAACACCTTTTTTATGGAGCTTCCGAACGGACTTGCAGGGCAAAAAATCAAGGTGTATGTACTGTTCACTCAAGGCGGAAAGTCAGACGATGCCGTTTGCAATGTTTACATTTCGCCTAAACACTAAATTCAACGGGTTTACAATATTAAACTGTTGAAAACCCGATAATTTTCTGTTATTATTAATGTTAGTAAGTATTAAGTAAATTCATCAAAAATCTGGGAGATTAACATGAAGATAAGCAAGAATATTAAATACATTGGAGTCAATGACCGTAAAATCGACTTGTTTGAAGGCCAGTTTGTTGTTCCCAACGGCATGGCATATAATTCTTATATCGTTTTGGACGAAAAGACAGCTGTTATGGACTCCGTTGACGCAAATTTCATTCAGGAATGGCTCGGAAATATCGAATCCGCTCTCGGCGGCAAAGATCCCGATTATCTCATCGTTCAGCACATGGAGCCTGACCATTCTGCCGGCATAAAGGCTTTTGCAGAAGCCTATCCCGAGGCAGTTATTGTTTCCTCTGACAAAGCTTTTGCAATGATGAACAAATACTTTTCAACTGATTTTGCGCAGCGCAGAATCGTTGTTGGCGACGGCGATTCTCTCTCACTCGGCGGCCGCAGCCTTAAATTCTTTACCGCGCCCATGGTTCATTGGCCCGAGGTCATAATGACCTATGACGAAGCAGAAAAGGTTCTGTTTTCTGCCGATGCATTCGGCAAATTCGGCACAACCGATACAGATGAAGATTGGGCATGCGAAGCCAGAAGATATTATTTCGGCATTGTCGGCAAATTCGGCCCGCAGGTGCAAAAAACGCTCGGAAAGCTTTCAGGAGCCGAAATTGAAACAATATGCCCCCTTCACGGCCCTATACTCAACGAAAATCTCGGATATTATCTTGACCTTTATAATAAATGGTCATCATATTCCGTTGAAAGCGAAGGAATTGTAATTAACTACACCTCCGTTTACGGAAACACAAAAAAAGCAGTTGAGCTTCTTGCGGAAGAATTGCGCAAAAACGGCTGTCAGAAGGTTGCGGTTAATGACCTTGCACGCTGTGACACGGCAGAAGCTGTTGAGGACACATTCCGCTATGGCAAAACAGTTCTTGCAACCACCACCTATAACGGCGAAATCTTCCCGTTTATGCGCGATTTCATCCATCACCTTACGGAAAGAAACTATCAGAACCGCACCGTCGGCATAATTGAAAACGGAAGCTGGACCCCCGTTGCTGCCCGAACAATTAAAAAGATGCTTGAAAGCAGCAAGAATCTTTCATTTGCGCAAACAACCGTAACAATCCATGCATCTGTTAAGGATGAAAACATTGAGCAAATCAAAGCTTTGGCAAAAGAGCTTTGCAGCTAAATCAAGAAAAAAAGCCTTGTGAATTTTTAAAATTCACAAGGCTTTAATTTTTTGTTGTTTGTCAGTTTATTTTGCTGCTCTTTCAGCTGCATAAACAACACCAATGCTCTTTTTGAAAAGCATGAAGTCATATTGAGGTCTCCAGCTGTTGCCCGTTTCAACATTATCTTTGAATTCTTCTTCAGAAACGGCAACATTGATTTCGGCAACACCGCGAAGCTCATCGCCGTCTTTATAAACAGTATCCCAAAATGCATGGTGACCGATATAAGTTACGCTTTCGGGGATAAACATATATGTCATCGCCTGATTGTAGCTGAAAGCGTCGGAGCCGATATATTCAAGCCCTTCGGGGAGTGAAACATAAACCTCGCCGAGTGCATCCTCGGATGTGAAATGAGAATCCGAAACCTGAGAACCAGCTTTGTAGCTGTAAACATTTTCAAGCAGCGGGATTTCAAAGAATCCGAGAGTTTCGATTGTTTTAACTCCTTCGGGAAGATACACCGTTTTCATGTTGGCATAGTTAAAGCAAAGCTCACCTATTGTTTCAACCGTTGAAGGAACAACAAAAGTTAAAACATCCTTTACATACTGCTCATAGTTCGCATCCTCTGCAGCAGGCTCGATTCTTACCCCGTTTTCGTCATATTGGGCATGGCCGTATTTTTCGGCAAGATATGTGTCATGGTCACACGGGCGGCAGATAATTTCGGTTTTATCTTTGTTATAAAGAACACCGTCAATATCACAGTAATTGGGGTTGTTTTCATCAACCTCAATTTGCTGCAATGCCCAGCATGAATAAAAAGCCTTGGGGTCAACATGCTCAACCTCTGCGCCGATGTTGATCACCTTAACCTTTTCATCGCAGTTGAGAGCATAACTGCCGACTGAGGATATCTTTTTAGTTTCGTCCTTTATAATTTTAAAATTAGAGTTTACGTCGGGATTCTCACGGTCATACTCAATACTTGAAACATAGTCGATATCAAGCGTGGTTATATAACCCGTGTTGCTGAACTTTGAAAGCTGATATCCCGCCTGAGTCTGCTCATATTCAAAGGTATCCTTTTGAACGGTTCTGACGCTGAAATAGCACGAAATCGAAACAGCAACAATAATAACCAAAGCAAAAACAGCTTTTTTAAGTCCGTAATGCTTATAGGGTTTATTAATATGAGGCGCTGCAAGACCCTCTACTCTGTAAGTCCATATTTCTTCTTCGGGTATATCAAGATGAATAGGTTCTTCAACGATTATTTTCTTTTCTTTCTTGCTCATACAATCCACCTCACTTAACCCAGATATCCGCCGGAAACGGTTACGCCTTCTTCTTCGGCCTTCTTTTCGGTTACCTCTGCACGGCGCTTAAGAACTTCCATAACCATGTTCTGCTTTTTGCTGTCGTAATCCCAGAAGAGATAGGGAATGGTCATAAGAGCAAAGCCGATAACGTCAACAATTATCGGTATAACAATAATGCTTCTTCTTGAGTCATCAACAAAGAGAACATCCCAGTTGCTGTTAAAGCCGTACTTAAGAAGCATAAGAGGAATAATAAGGCCAACGAAAGAAGTTATGGGGCCTGTAAACCAGCCGAAAACTCCTGAAAAGCTTTCAAGACGCTCACCCGAAAGATACATCTGATAGTCGCCGATACGAACGTTCATATCGTGGCCCGCTGTTGTGGGGACAGTCTTTGTCATTTCCATGAAGAACAGAACAACAACGCAGATCGTGCCGCAAAGGGTAAGATTATCGCCGCAGAACCACATTGCGCAGGCGATAAGTCCGTTACCGATAGCTCTTGTAAGCTGATAAAAAATCATAATCTGCTTATACGAAAATCTCTTAAGGAAATAGGGTGAAAGCAAATCGGGCGGAGTTCCCGCAAACGAAATCAGCATAACAATAAGGCTGTAAGGCAGGCCGCTCAGGCGGAAGGTGTAGAAATAAAGAATGGTAACAAAAGGAAGCATACCGTTACCGAGCGAATCGATAAGGCCGACTATTGTGTTTATGAGCAGATATTTGTTATGCAAAACGCCGAACATTCCGTCCCAGAATTTAATCTGGACTTTCTTTTCAACGGGAGGCTGCGGAATTCTTTCCTTAACCCTACCTGCAAAAATCATTGTGAATGCAGCAAGCACGCAGAATGTGATGGGAATAACATATCTGTAAACGTTGATATCAGCCCATTCGTATCTCAGCGAGCCGATAACCGCCGGAATAATGATTCCGACAATGGTATTGAAGAAATGCGAAAGCTTGACGGGATAGCTGCGAACAAGGATTCTTTCCTGCAAATTCGGGCTGATGCTTCTTGTGCAGATTTCAAGGTTGTTTGCAAAGCCGAATACGTTATATGTTGCAAAAAGAAGATTTGCAACCCAGACTCTGGTTGCAACATCGGGGATGTTATAAACGGGAAGCCAGCCGATGAGAATAACCATAATGCACTTGGGAACAACATCGCAGTAAAGCGAATATTTATATCTGCCGAATTTGGGCAGAAGCTTTTTACGCCAGAAAATATTGCGCGCGCCTACCCAGCCTGTATACAAAAAGTGCGTGCCGAAGGTTTTGAAGCATGCAGTTGCGTTCATGCCCTCAAGACCGTTAAGATATGTAATAAACGCACTTGTCTGGTTAAACAACCGTGAATAATCAAACAAAATCGTTGATATTCCAAAAAGCATCATTAAAACATATACTAAATAAAACTTTCTTTCTGTCTTTTTGGGCAGAAATCCGAGGTTATCACAAACAAACCACCACATAAGTGCCGAAATATACCCCAAAGGCATATTAAGAATACCTATAACGGAGAATGTGAGATAGGGCAGCTTATAATGGTGCATGATAAGATAGCACGAAGAGAAAAAGCCTATGTATTCAAGCACCTTTGAACCTGCATAGTTGCTGCCGACGGCAAAAAGAACATCCTTATATTCCTTATAAGGAACATATTTGCCTTCGGCAGGAGCATTCCAATGGGTTTTAATCTCAGTAAACAGCGACTGCACTTTTCCGAGCAAACTGCTCATTTATACCAAGCCTCCTTTATTTAATATATTTTACCATACGCAAAAGAAATAATCAACAAAAATATGATTTGATTTCAGCCGCTTTTTTATGATATATGGGTAGAATAACCGACACTAAGCTTTAATCATGCAATCACTCCGAGGCCGGAAATTCAGCCTCGGAGTGATTTGATATTTTTTTAATTAATCAAAAAAATTCGTGGGAATTTCTTTTCCGAATTCCGTGCAAGGCTCTTTTGAAAGCTCAAACAGAAGAACTCCGCCCGAAGTGATTTAAGAATATTTGAGATAAGGACTTTCAAGCTTTTCACCGTATAAGAAAGCAAAAGTAATATAAGGAAATTTAAGCGGATTTTTATCGCATTCAACCGTTTTGTTCTGTTAAAATCTCGATTCATTATAGATTATATAATGGTTTAAAGTCAACAAGAAACAGAAAGCATTGTTTACTTTTCAAAAAAAGCTGCGAAATCACAGTTGTTTCAGGGCTCATATTCTTGTGTCAGCCTCAAGACCTGTCATTGAGCCGCTTCTGTCAAGGATAAATACAAGTTCTATGATATTGTTTTTCATTTGTCATGCCTCAAAAAAAACAATGTGGTTGTTTGGTTTTTCGACCTTACAACCACATTGCAGCGATTTATTTTATTCAATCGGTCGCCTTACGGGAGGCTTTTATTTCTTTGCGGTTCTGTTGATATACACAGCATAAACAAGAGGCATAACAACCAGAAAAGCAGGTGCAATATATAACGATACTGTGTTTTCAGCATTGAATATTGATAATGCATTGTTCACGGAATGAGCAATTATGCACGGAACAATCGATTTGCTTTTACGAAATATGATAACAAACAAATAACCGACCGACATTGCATAGCATATCTGAAGCAAGGTGGGAATCAGCTCTGCGCCGTCGAACAGATTCACGATATGGCCTATTCCGAAAGTTATTGAACTGACAGCTACGGCAGCATTCGCATTATCTTTTTCCATCATCTTAAAAAGATATCCGCGAAAGATAATTTCTTCGATAAAACCGACGTTAAGCATTGTTAAAATGTGAAAAACAATCTCTTTCGTTGTGTTATTGATGTTGATACCTGACCAGAGATTAACAGATACTATCAGAAACAGCGGCAGGAAATATAAAAAACTCTTCGGATTTTTTGCTTTTGTCAATCCGTAGTACGATACCCGTTTGAGAGCAATTGTCAGAATTATCAAGGCAATCGAAAAAACGCTGTTAATAATCGCGCTCCTGTAATCTTCCACACCAAAATTCTGCATGCAGTATGAATTGATTATAACATACAGAATAATCAACAGTATGCAAATCGGAGTTTCATGTTTTTCAAAAAGTCGTTTTAACATATTTCTCTCCTATTCAGCATCCAAGAGGCACCCGGTCAAATTCAATAAGTGCTTCGTTTGTTTCAAAAACATCGGATTATTTTATCGATTGTATCACCCGTAATCTTTGCTGTGCCGAGTCTGAGAGGTCTTATTTTCTCACATTCTGCATCAAGCATCGGACCTGCAGCAGTATGCACAGCAAGATCGACACCACTGTGCCCCACCATTTCATCGTTGGTGGTATTGACAATCGCATCAACCTTCATTTTGGTTATATCTTGTCTTATGATTTGTAACGGCACGGTATCACCTCTGATTTTGGGATTATGATTATTATACCACAAAAATAAATCTTTGCAAATATAACCGCTATACACATGATAGTAAAAAAACGTGGATATTTTACGGGAATTGCCACCTAAAAAACTTCATTATTTTTTAATAAACAAATAAAAAAATCGCCAACAAAAAGTGTTGGCAATAATGTTGACATTTCAGGTGGCAATATAGTTTAAAATTGCCGTTTTAATGATAATTCAGAATAATAATTGAGGTTTTTTAAACTTTCAGAAGAAAAAGAAAAGCCCCGAAACCGTTGATATATAACGAGTTCGGGGTTTTTAGTGGAGGTGCCACCCAGATTTGAACTGGGGAATCGAGGTTTTGCAATCTCCAACGTCATAGGAAAAACCCTTGATATATCCTTATATCGGTGACATTTCCATTACCGAGATTACATATATGGATATCCAGAAAATGATTAACTCTCTTTTTGATAAAGGTTACTCATAATCTACCATAAAGAAAGCGTTCAATGCTGTAAGCGGTTGTCTTAGGCATTTCAGGGTTACAAATCAAGCGGGAATTAATCCGTGTGAAGGAGTCGTTCTCCCCAAAAATATCGAGCACGATTTATCCGACTACAAAGCTTTCACTCCCGAGCAGTGCAAGCTTATTGAAAAAGAGGCAATAAAAAGGCACGGCACCGGAAGTCTGAAGTACCGATACGGTCCGGCTATCCTTTTCTTGTTGTATACAAGAATGAGAATAAGTGAGTTGTCCGCTTTGACGTGGAATGATGTTGATTTTAAAAATAATCACATTATTATAAGCAAGAACTCCGTTGTTGTGAAAACAGACGGTCATTATAAGCATGTCACTCAAAGCAGGCCCAAAATCAAAGCCAGTGCAAGAGTTATTCCGATAACGCAAAAAACACACGATATGCTTATAGAATTAAAGAAGCAAAACGGAGAAAGCAAGTATGTTATTGCAACTGCAAATTTAAAGCAACCGTAACCACACACCATCTCCAGATCTCTGAAAGATATTCTGAAAAACATCGGCATTTCTGACGAAGAACATTCCTACGGCGTGCATGCACTCAGGCATACTTTTGCTTCCATGCTCTTCAGAAACGGTTGCGAAGTAAGAGTTGTTTCGGATTTACTTGGGCACGCAAACTCAAAAATCACCGAAAACTATTATATCCATCTGATCCAGTCGCAGAGAGTCAAAGCTATCGAAGACCTTGATAAATTCTTCGACTGACTCCGCTGCCCTTGTCGAGGTATAGTGGTATTAAAGCTCGGAGTCTAACCTTAAACTCCGAGCTTTTAAAATTATTGTCTTACTGTTTCAATCTGAATTTTCTGATTGTTGCTGCAATCGGGGCAACGAAAGATAAATCATGTTTGTCACCACTTGTTAAACATATCTAACGTTCTCTTATTTTACATATCAACGGTGCTATTAGTATAAAAAACGATTATTTACATCATTCTTTACAATTCAAGACAAAAATGTTATTCTTTTGATATAAGAATTTTTGAGCGGTGATTAATTGTGAATAATTCAAACAAAGCAAACAACACTGAATATGCTTTTGACAGCTTTTATGATCTCGATTTCTCAAATGAAATCCTGCCGGGTGTTGAATATATAAACGCTCTTGATGAAATTACATTGTTTGCAGATGCGTTGAAAAAACGTGCAACCGAACTCGGTTGGGCCGAATCCGCAGATACTCTTATTAATTTTTTAATCGGTCTTTGCAAAAATGCAAGTGTTGACATAAGCAGGCAAAACATAACAAATTGGGTTGACGGAATCACCCCTTCAGGCAACTCTGCAGGCAGAGAAAATGTATATAAACTTTGTTTTGCTTTAAAAATGGATGCCTCTGAAACAAAGAAATTCTTTCTTGAAGCATTTCTTGAAAGACCGTTTAACTATAAGAATTTACATGAAGCTGTATACTTTTTTTGCCTGAAATCAGGCAGAGCATATTCCGATGCTTTAAGAATTATAAACAGTATTGAAAAAAAGCCATACATAAATAACCCTGATGCAGAAGATGTTACCGAAATCATCGGAAAAGAGATTCTTTTAAAAGACACCGAAGAAGAATTGTTAAATTACATAACAGAGAATCAATCAGGATTTGAAATTCACAACAAGACAGCAACAAACAAAATAAAAGCACTGATAAATAAATGTATCATTTTAGCCAACGAAGAAAACTCATATTCAGGCAGTAAAAAAGAAATAAAATCCGTTGATGCGTTGCTTGACGCCATCTATTCCTATTCCGCAAGAGGAACTGAGGGCGTTGACAAAAAAAGCGGACAAGGCATACGAATTTATAATTCAAGCATAAGCAAGTCAAACTTTCCAAAACTTATCAAACGCAATTTCCCGCAAAGACAACAAATTGAAAATATATTGAAGGGCAAAGCGTCCTATGAGGTTATCAGAAAAGCTCTTGTAATTCTTAATTTTTACAGTTTCTTTACCGAAGCAAAATTAAATGACATTGAAGGTGGACAAGAACTGTTTTTTGAATTTTACGATGAAATGGATTCTGTTCTTGCAGAATGCGGTTATGTCGGTCTTTATTGGCGCAATCCGTTTGATTGGATGATCGGCTACTGTGCCTGTGCTCCGAATCCCGTAGATGAGCTTCGGGATCTTATTGAAAAGTATTATCTCAGTTCTTTTGATTAATTTCTTTTTACAAACCTTTCAGCCGGCATGATATTATGTCGCAAGGAGGAAATTTTATGAATCGATATTTACAGCCCGGATATAATTTTTCGCTTAACGGTATTGAAGGCGTTTTTGAAATCAAATCCGTTATAGGATACGGCTCTTCATGTGCCGTATATTTTGCCGAATTCACAGATGAAAACGGCATTTGCACCGAACACCTTATTAAAGAATATAACCCTCAAAAACTCGATCTTGCCCGAGATGAATCGGGAGTTCTTTTTGTGGACAGTGATGATGACCTTGAGGCTTTCACTTCAGGATTGTTGCGTTTTGAAAACGGATACAAAAAGCAGCTTGGAATAAGAAAACTTCATGAAACCAAAAACACAACCAGCAATATTCAGGGCATCTATGAAGGCAACGGCACAAAATATATCGATATGACCTGTTTTAACGGCATAACATATGATAAGATTCAGGAAACAAGTCTTTACGATCTTTTGCGAAGAATAAAAACAATCGTTCAGACAATAAAACATTACCACGACAATAGATTCCTTCATCTTGATTTAAAGCCGAATAATATTTTCACCATTCCGGAATCGGTTGAACTTGTTATGTTTTTTGACTTTGACAGTCTTCTCACCAAAGACGAAATTATTTCAGGCGGTTCTGTTTCTTATACCGAAGCATGGGCAGCACCCGAGATTTTACTGCCCGGAAGAAAAAGTAAAATTTGCGAAGCAACGGATTTGTTTTCGATTGGTGAAATGATGTTTTATCAGCTTTTCGGCAGGCATTCTTTCGCCGATGAACGCAGAAGCTTTGCAAAATATGAATATGATTTTGATTCTGAAATTTGTAAAAACGTTGACCCTAAAATATTCCCAATGCTCTCGGAATTTTTCAGTAAAACAATTTGCGGCGTTGTTTCAAAAAGATATGTTACAGCAAATGAAATGCTTGACATTCTCGATCAAATGATCCCCTTGGCAAATCCTCATGAGCCCCGAATTGTTTCCTCTCTCCCCTCTTTACAAAGCTTTTTTGTGGGAAGAGATTCGGAAATTGAAGAAATACACAACAGATTGGCAGAAAACGATTTGCTTTTTGTCAGCGGTATGGGCGGCATAGGCAAAAGTGAGCTTGTTAAAAATTATGCAGCTCAATATAAAGACAGTTATGATGCAATCATATTCGCGCCTTATATAAACGATTTTATGATGCTTATTACGGATGATAAAACCGTTTCTGTTGCCAACATAGAAATGTTCCAGGGTGAGCAGCCAAATGAGTATTATGACAGAAAGCTTCGCAAATTAAACGAACTTTGCAATGAGCGCACTCTGTTTATAATTGATAATTTTGACACGGCGGAAGACCCATATCTAAACGACATTCTATCTCTCGGTTGCAAAAAAATAATAACAACAAGAAATAATTTTGCTGATTACAATTATCCTCAGATTGAAATCGGCTCTCTTGCTATGCGCAGCGACATCAATTCAATTTTCAATAAATATTACAACAAGCCCCTTGATGAAGAAAGCCAAAAGACTGTTGACTTAATCATAGACCTTGTTGACGGACACACCATGACGGTTGAGCTTATTGCAAAGCAGATGAAATCGGGCAGGGCAACTCCTCAAAAAACGCTCGCTGCACTCAGCAACGGCGGTTTGGTTGACAGCGGAAAAGAGAAGATTGAAGTGGGCAAAGACAGCGTTTTATCCAGACAAAGTGCTTATGATCATATCCGTGCACTTTTTGATATTTCCGAGCTCGACGGAAACGAGCTTTATATTCTCGGGAATCTTTCACTCATCCCACATTCGGGAATTTCAACCGAGCAGTTTAAAGAATGGGGTGGGCTTGAAGATTACGAAACGATCAACACTCTCATAACCGAAGGCTGGATAAGATGGGATGAAGAAACCGATTTTATATCGTTACATCCCGTTGTGTCTGACATTATGTTTGAGTTGGTGAAAGAAGAAAAAATTGATTTTGAAAAACTCATCAAAAGTTTAACTGGTTGTCTGGATTCTGATGAATATGACACGGCATCCTTTGAAAAAAGAACAGATATCAACGATATATCATTATTCTGTACCGAACGAATATACAGAAGTAATATTGAGTCAGAAACAGTTGCATATCTTTTAGACAGTACTGCAATTGAAACAAAAAGCTTTGGACATTTGGATTTATGTATAGCTTATGCCGAAAAAGCAAAAGAAATAAGAGAAAAGCTTTTTGGCAATGAAAGTGCTGAAGCAGCAAAGTCATATAACAGTCTCGGCAAAATATTCAGAGATAAAGGTGACTTGATGAAGTCAGAAGGCTTTTATCTTAAAGCTTTGGAAACGAGAAAAACAATATACGGAGAAGACGATGAAAAAACATCAACCCTCTATAACAACATCGCCAATCTTTATAAAGAACAGGGAATGCTTGACAAAGCAGAAACAAATTATCTAAAGGCATTAAATATAAGAGAAAACATTTATGGAGAAAATCACAGTAAAACTGCAACAACTTATAACGGATTAGGTTCATTTTATCAAAAATTGGGCAATCTTGCCAAGGCAGAAAAGTTTCTAATAAAAGCATTGAATATCCGAAAAGATATTTACGGAGAAATGCACGGTAACACCGCTAATTCATACAGTATGCTGGGCTCTCTGTATAAAGAACTCGGACAGCTTGATAAAGCTGAAGAATTCTTTCTTAAAGCTTTAAATATAAGAATAAGTATTTATGGTGAAATGTATAGTGACACTGCTACTTCTTACAGCAAGCTCGGTTCTCTTTGTAAAGAACTCGGGCAGCTTGACAAAGCCGAAGAGTTCTATCTTAAAGCTTTAAATATAAGAAAAAGCATTTACGGTGAAATGTACAGTGACACTGCTATTTCTTATAATAATCTTGGATCTCTATATAAAGAACTCGGAAAGTTCGATAAAGCTGAAGAGTTCTATCTTAAAGCTTTAAATATAAGAAAAAGCATTTACGGTGAAATGTATAGCAGCACTGCTATATCTTATAATAATCTTGGAACATTATACAGAACGCAAAAAAATTTTGATGAGGCAGAGAAGTGTTTTACAAATGCTCTTTATATTTCAAAAAATATTTATGGAGATAATCATCTTAAAACATCTGCCGCATACAGTGCACTTGGCGAGCTTTACAGAATGAAAAACGATTATCAAAATGCAGAAAAAAACTTATTAAAAGCTTTAGAAATCAGGCAAAAATTATATGGAGAGAATTATTATCGAACAGCAATGGTATACCATCGCTTGGCAGGATTATATTTTAACCATAACAAATTGTCCAAAGCTGAAACACACGCGCAAAAAGCATATGAAATATACCTAAATATATATAGCGAAACCAACTCCGAAACTCAAGAAGTGAAGAAGCTTTTAGACAAAATAAAGTCCGGTATTAATAATAGTTAAAAATCGAAAACAGACTGCATCAAACCAAAGCCGCCCTATGGGCGGTTTTTTCTTTGCAATCCGTTTTTACAAATCATATTTTCGCTCTGTTATACTGATTTTGTCAGGAGGCGATAACAGTGTTAAAACAATCAACCAAGCAAAACAAACCATCACTCACCTGCCCGCAAAAATCGGCATTCTTCCATTGCAAAAAAGTAAATACGGAAAAGCTGCTACCACGTGTAATAATCAAATACAACGAAAAGCCGTAATCCGTTTTTACAAAACCTGATTATTAATCTGCTACAATGCAGATGTTCCGAAAAACAAAATTAAAAAACGAAAGGAAAGATTCACATGAGCATTTTTTCATCACTCACCAACGCATCCAAAAGCCCCAGAGACACCCACGGACCAGTAGTTAAAACAGGACCCACAGCAGGACAGAACCGCAGCCGTAACCAAGACGGCACATGGCGCAAAAAGCGCAGCGACGCAGGCTCATCACGAGGCTAAAAACAAAGAACAAAAGAAAGGAGGTGCGTCGGATGCTTGCACTCATCGGTACAATAATCATCGCAGCGGGTGAAATCATCATCGCACTCAAGGGCTAACAAGCCCACATTTTTCAAAAAAAAACAGAAAGGAGGAAACGGAAATGCTGGTTTCATTTTTCACTGTCGCAGCAGCTGCAAAAGCAGCATCAACAGCACTCACAGTAGCAAAAATCCTCATCCCCATCGGTACAGCACTGGCCGCAGCACAGCCCGTAGCAGACGCAATCAAATCCCGCTGATAAAAACGAAAGGAGACATGTCATTGATAATGACAGGCGCAACACGAACATCAGGCAACATGTTCTGCCCCAAATGCGGCGCAGCTATATCCTTTGATTCCCCTCACTGCTCCGAATGCAGGTCAAGCATAGCCCTGATAAGAATCAACAGAAAACCAAAACGAAAACAGACCGATGAAAGATAACATCGGTCTGTTATTATTTTTAAAACATATTCAAAACATCAGATATATCGGGACGTTTTTCGGAAATTTCATCACACATGAGAGTGAGTATATCAAACTGCTCTGTGTTTATGCCTTCGGGCTTTTCTTCGGGAATATAATAGGAATTGGTTAAAATCTTCATAATTGTTTTCCCAAGTGCATAAATATCAACCTTTGCCCAATTCACATCATCGCTGTCGATAATTTCATCGTCAAGAAGCTCAGGAGCAAAAAGAATCTCTGGATTTTCTATGCTCTCCATTTTCTCTCCGACAGCATAAAGAACTGTAAATGCCGCTTCGCTGTCTGTATCCTTTACGCAGTCAAAATTAATAAGGAAGGGCTTGAGTCCGTTCTTTATTCTGCAAACAAGAAACGACGACGGCGAAATGCTTCGGTGATAAAATGGCGGCTCTGCATTATGCATTGAGGCAACACCTCTGACTATTCCTTTGACAATCTGCAGTTTTTCATCATTCGAAAGTGAAGAAATATAATCATCTGTTATACTTTGCGGAAAAGAAGGCAGAGGATAAGTCCAAAATCTGAATTTTTCACCGTTTTTATTAGAAACAAATCCTGACTGGGGTATAACATTTTGAGGAAAATCAAAATTATCCGTCCACAGTTTCCGAATCGTTTCTATATCCCTCTGCTGTGTTTCTTTTATTCCTTTATCGGCAGAAGAAAAAATATAATATTCAACATTTTTTTCGCCCTGTCTCACATAAAAATGCTTGCCTTCGGGAAGATAAATTCCGTTTGCTTTGCAAAGAACTTTTGAAACGGGATAATAATCACCAAGCGGAAGTTTACCTCCGTCATATTTAACTGTATAATTGTAATAGGCACTTAAAAGATCATAAAGCATTCGCATATACATTCTGCAGATTTCGTCGTTAGGAGTTAAACTGTTCGACTTCTCACCCGAATGAGAATTCTTACTCGCAAAACGCAAAATGCCAATAACGTATTCCTTCAATCGGTTTATATATATTTCTCGACTTATATCATTAGAAAGGTTGAAATGTTTATTTATAAGTTTTTTAAACAAGTCTTGATTTTCAGAATACAAACATAAATCCACTAACAAATCGCCGTATGCGCTTTTACCGCCTACTATCTCACTTGTAATCCTTTCACGGGTTGTTTGCAGATTGAATTTCATTCCGGATTCAATAATTCTTCGTTTAGATTCTTCATGCAAAACAAATTCTTCAAGAACCTTACGTATTTTATGAGCAAAACCTTCAAAATCTTTCTTAAGCGTTTGCTCTAAATCAACACAAAGATTATGAAGCCTTTCATTTCCGGACTTTTCATATATAAAACACATATTACCGCAAGGTATATAAAAACTTTCGGTAATTTGAATTCTTGAAAGCAAAACAATCACCTCTGTCGAATTTTATCACATTCAACAGATTTTTGCAACAATTATCACATCTTATTAAGTTACACCGGTTTTATCAACATAAAATTCAACACACTTCGGAATTACTTCCCTCGCCTTTTTGATAAGAAGTCCATAAAATGTCCGCAAAGAAATGGTTATTCTTGGAAGCAATAAATCAATTCATCAAAAAGAAACAAAGTCCTGAAACCTTAATTGTAATGGTTTCAGGACTTTGTTTTTGGAGGTGCCACCCAGATTTGAACTGGGGAATCGAGGTTTTGCAGACCTCTGCCTTACCACTTGGCTATGGCACCATGTAATATTAAGTTATTCTTTCCGGCATCAAATTATGCCAAAAAAATGGAGCGGATGACGAGGCT
>JAZRIG010000066.1:0-23566 GCA_045645145.1 Acutalibacteraceae bacterium | reverse complement strand
CAACGACGGCACAGACCCGAGGAAAAACGATGCATGGAGAATCTTGCTCTTTTCTCTGAACTACGCAGGCGGTGCCGCCATAACAATCATGATGGGCAAATGGTCGTATTATACCCAGAATGTTCTGCAGCTGGGAATTATGTTTGCATCAATTCATCTCCCTATCCGCATTCTTGATGCCGTAACAGACCCGCTTATTGCAAACATTTTTGATAAATACAACAAACCCGGCAAATTCAGGCTGTTTATGATAGTTGGAGCGCTGATGTCGTTTGTGCCTGCGCTTTTGATATTCTTTTATCCTGTCAATCCCGATATACCGCTGATTGCATCATTTGCGATTCTCGGCATTTGCTATGCAATAATTATCGTTGGCAACACAATTCTTATGACCGCAACAAGAGCAGGTCAGGCTATTATTACGCAAGATCCCAAACAAAGACCTCTTTATGCTCTCGGTCAGACTGTTTCGGACGCTCTTGTTTCCGCATTCGTTTCTATTGTTGTAACCAGCAATCTTATCGGCAGCATGCAGGAACCTTTCGTGTGGCGAATTTCAATTATTGTTATGTCAATCGTATCAATTGTGTTTGTCCTTGCCGCCTCAAAGGCTATCAGCAACAGGGACAATCCGATTTATTATTCGATGCAATCAAAGAAAAGCGAAACAAAGATTACCGAATTTTTCAGCCTAATCAGGAGAAGCAAACCTTTACGCAGCCTGCTTTGGGCAACCTGTTCGGACTCAATAGCGAAATCTGTCAGAGCAAGCCTTTCAATTTATCTTTTTGCAAATATCATTATGAACAGAGGTCTCACCTCGGCATTTGATATTCTCAACGGCGTGGTTCTCGGAGCGCCCGTTCTCCTTATCGGCATGTACTTTGCATCGAAGAAAGGCTCTGCGGTTGTTTATCACAAGGTTTCCCTTGTCCAAACTCTTGTTTCCGCATCGGGATTCTTTATTACTATGTTTCTTCTCCCCGCAGACCCCGAACGCACCTATAGCGGCATAACTTTCTCAGTCATCATGGTTATTCTTATTTTCGGCTTCTATATGAGCACACTCGGCATATCAACCAACCTTGAAAACGCAATGGTCGGCGACCTTACCGACTATGAATATCTCCAGAGCGGAAAGTTTATTCCCGGCACAATCGGTGCAGCGCTTACATTTGTTAACAAAATCGCATCAAGCGGCGTCGGATTGATAACAATGGCGATTATGGCGTTTTGCGGATTCAGCGGAAGCGGTGAAGCGGCGGTTGTTCCCGAAAATGTTTTTGTTAACCACAGATTCTATTATTGCGTTCTTCTTTCTGTGTTTATTCTCCCCGCACTCGGCCATCTCATCACCTATATTTCAATGAAAAACTATCCCCTTACCGATGATGTTATGCAGGAGGTTTCAATGAAAATCGCCGCAGAAAGAGGGCTTCTTGGCGAAGAAGAAGCAACGGAGGAAGTATAATGTTGATTCTCTATATTTTCCTTGCATTGCTTGGATTTGTTATAGTTTTAACGGTAATTGAAATCCTTGTTTTTGTTTTGCAGAAACCTGCTCAAGAATTGCCTGATGACAAGGATTTTGATTATTATTCAGCAGATGTGGGCGGCAAAAAGTTTGAGGATTTGTATCTTTATCTTTCAGGAGAAAAGGCAGAACCTTCATTCAGCGAAGATGAAGTTTACGCCATGCTGTTCAAACAGTCAGAATATATGGGCAGACGCTTTGACTGCTCGGATTTCAGAGCACAGATGCTCTTTAAAATCTACAAAGACTGCGGAGAAAAGCTTAACGAAAAATGCAGAGAGCTTATCAAAAACACTTTTCTTGATTTCAAATATTTTATGGACGAGCCAGGTGACGACAGCATGTGCTACTGGTCAGAAAATCATCAGCTTTTGTTTGCGGTTGCCGAATACCTTGCCGGCCAGGAATGGCCCGATGAAATTTTCAGGAATAACGGAATGAGGGGTTCAGAGCATAAGGAAAAAGCAAAAATCCGCATAGATGCTTGGATGGAACAGCGATTTAACTTCGGCTTTTCAGAGTATCTGAGCAACAACTACATTGCTGAGGATATTTCGCCAATGGCAAACTACATTGCATATTCAAGGGACAAAAAATCCGTTGAACAAATGAAGATAATAATGGATATTCTCTGGCTTGACGTTGCCCTCAACAGTGTTAACAACCGCTTCGTTGCAACGAGTTCAAGAATGTACGGCAACAACAAAGCAGGTAATATTTACGGCAACAGCATACAAGCGGCAATGAATATTCTTTGGGGCATCGAGGGAGCGGGAGAAATACTCAGCAATCCTCATCTTTCCGATGCTGAAAAATCGCAGATACAACTGTCACTTAAGAAAGAGCCGAATCACATTGTTCTTTGTTTTAATGACATAGTAAAAAAAGGCATTTATGTTCTTCCGCAGGCAATAAAGGACATAGCTCTTTCAAAAGAAAGTTTTGTTTCAAAAATGGGTTGCGGACTTTCCCCTGCCGACATGGAAAATGAAGGTCTTATAGGTCAAAAACCTCATCAGATTATGGCTCAGCTCGGCGCAGAAACCTTCACAAACCCCGAAGTAATTGAGAATACACTTAAATATATCAAAAGCAATAAAATGTATCGCAACTCATTTGTGGGTTACTTCAGATTTCTCAATCTGACGTTGTTCAGACTGATTGATTGGGGTAAGTTCGCCGCAAAAATCAATATTATGCCCCACGGAATCGCAACAGGCCGGGGCAATGTTTATACATATCGCAATGCACTTTATTCCATGTCAACTTCTGTTTGTAAGGATGTTGATATGTGCGGCGCGCAGGATCATGAATGGAGCGCAAACATCGGCGAAACCCTCTCTCTTTTCACAACTCATCCCGCAG
The DNA here is from genome assembly GCA_045645145.1 of Acutalibacteraceae bacterium. Taxonomy (GTDB): domain Bacteria; phylum Bacillota; class Clostridia; order Oscillospirales; family Acutalibacteraceae; genus CAG-177. Next base: position 20,667 of record JAZRIG010000066.1, on the reverse strand, counting down.
GCAACGGCAACGGAAGATACGGTTCCTCTCCGGGTTACTGGATAGGCAACGGCAGACGCCCCATGAGCGTTCAGAATGAGAGCATAAATATAACAATCTATAAGTTGCCTTCAAAAAAACGCCTGGGCGAAACAGGCATTGCTGATATGACGCATGCATACATGCCCAAGGATTTTTATGATAAGTTTGAGCACGACGGCAACACCGTTTTCGCAAGCAAAAACGGGATTTTTGTTGCTCTGATTTCAAACGGAGAGCTGAAATTCAAACCGTTTGATGCTGATTCCGCAAACGGAGTTCATAAGGGCAAAAACTTCCCCGATAACTGCAAGCTGAAAGGCGAATTTGACCTGTGCAGGTTCGGCGGTGATTATCATATTTATATCACCGAGCTTTCGGATGCCGAAAAAGAAACATTTGCCGAATTCAAAGCAAGGATAAGGAAAAACACAGTCAAATTCCGTGACAACGGAAAGGTTGAATATTCAACTGATTCGGGAGCGTTGTCCGTTTCTTATGACGGTGAATTCAACGTTAACGGCATGCCTGCCGAAAAGGAGTTTGACCGTTATGACAGCAAATTCTGCAAAGCAAAACGCAAGCCCGATTCCGTAACCGTTAACAGCGGCAAAAACCGCTTGGTTCTGGATTTTAAAAATGCAAAACGGTGTTCGCAAAGCATTTTCAATTGAACAAATTAAAACACAAAACCGCCGAAGGAATTCCCTCGGCGGTAATTTTTTAATATACAAGTTCAAGTTCTGCCTCGCAGCTTTTTTATTTACATGACCTAACTGCGTCAAAAGCCATTTGAGGATAATCGGTCATTATGCAGTCTGCGCCGTTTTGGGTGAGAGTTATAACCTCTTCCTCGCTGTTTATTGTCCAATACTGAACAGCAATGTTATTTGAATGGGCATAATTCAGCATTTCTCTTGTGCCGAGATTAATGATATTATCAAGCGCACTTGAGCCGTAAGGTATCTGCAATGCAACATAAGACGGACTTACATCCTGAAGATTCCAGTTCATTCTGTAGTAAAAATAAAACTGAATCGCTTCAATTGCATCGGCTGTTCGGGGCATATCGGGATATTTCGCCTTCATATACGCTGAAATATCTGGCGCAAAGGTTGACCATATTGCTCTATCCTGCAAATCACGTTCCGTAATGATTGAATAAAGCTTATCAACAGCCTTATATCCGTTGATTCCTATGCTTTTGATTTCAATTACATAGTTGTACTTTTTGCCGTTGCTGTTGGCCTCAACATAATCAATTATCTCATCGCATGTGACAACCCTGAGATTATAAGGAATATCTGTTCCCCTTAAGCCTCTGTAGGGATATTCACCGTTCAGTTTAAAGTTTTCACCAAGATTGAGCACCTGAGCTTCTTCAAGAGTGAGCGAGGAAACGGAAACATTCTTTCTCCCGAACGCTTCAACGGCATTTGTGGTGTCATCATAAGTGAGATTATGATGAAGAACCAACTCGCCATCGGCAGTTATCTGAACATCAAATTCAAGAGTGTCAACGCCAAGCGCATCGCCCTGCTCAATAATATTTTCGAAAGCCCTAAGAGTGTTTTGAGGGGCAAGACCCGCGCCGGAGCGATGGGCGGAAATATCGGGGTCAAGGTATTCGGCAATATACGGATTGGTTGCATCGGGATATTTTTCAACGGGAGTATTCGGGTCGCCCGCCTCCCCCATTGTCAGCAATACAGGGATAAGCATCACAACCGCCACCGCACCGTGAAAAATATTTTTTAGTGTCAGAATTAATGCAGACATGTGTTTCTCCTTAAGATTAATATGTTACCGAGTAATCTTTTTCAAAAGTAAGACCTGCCGCAACAGCGTGGGTTCCGAACATGCTGACGGTAAGCTCAAGAGCAACGGAAACAATATATTTTATATGAACAACATTTCCGCTTGCTTTATCAACAGTCGCGATAACCTCGCAGTCATAGTATTCCGTTGTGAACTTTTCAACAAAAGGAGCTTTGTCTGCAACCTCAGAAACCTCTATAACATCGCACACAGAGCCGACACCCGAACCCGCAGCAGAATTTTTTTCATCCTTAAGCTTAATATTTATAACATACTGATTACTGTTATCCGAACAGGTTGCGTTCTTTACCCATTCGGGCTTAAGCTTGCTGACATAGGTTTGATTCGGAACGATGAATTCATTGGTTATATCTTCTCTTGTTTCATAAACAATGGGTTCGGTGTCATCCTTCATAAATGTATCAATCAGGCTGTTTGCTGCAGCTTCAAGCGATTTTGGGAAAACAAGCTTGTCCTTATTGACAATTCGCTTTTCATAGTTTTTAACAACCTTTTTAGCAGTAGGCTTTATTTTATTGGCGCTGTTGTTAAAATATTCAACAATTTCTTCAACCGTTGCAGGTGCGTCAGATGCCGCTTCGGTTGTTTCGGAAACAGAAGTATCAGAAACCGTTTCTGAAGTGTTCTGAGAAGCCGATGTAGTTTTCTCTTCAAAATTAACAGCAGTTACTTCAGTAGCTTGAGTGGATTCTGCTTCGGTGTAAACAGCTGTTTCATCGGCAAGCGATGACACAGGCTGTTTTTCTTTGCTGCACGATGCAAAAATAAAAGTTGAGATGAGGACTAAAGAAACCGTTGCCGCAATAATTCTTTTCATTTTAATACCCCCTTACTAAAATATGATTCACATTAATCCACACAAATCAATCGCCCAAAAGGCCGTAATATCTGCCCATCCAATAAGGCAGAAGATAAATATAGGGCATCATCGCTCTCATTCCGTTTGCTCCTGAGGTTCCGGGAAGAGTTGAAGTGCGGTTTACCGTTCTGCTGTTAATATTAACGAACTCTTCGGCACCCGAATCGCAAACGAAGGGATTGCCGTCATAGTGAACAAGAACTCTTGATGAATATTCAACGGGATATTTGAGCTGGGCGGGAATGCCCATAGCCTCCTGCTCGGTATCCCAAACAATATCTTTTCTGTAGCTGTTATAAATCGGCCATCTTACGAGATCGAGATTCATTTCGGCCAGTGATTTTGCCGCATTCTCTATGTCACAGCTGTTGTTTGTCAGCGCACCGTAAACAATGTTAAAGAAAGGCGAACGCTCCGGTCTTTCATATTCCCAATGATGGGTAAGACCCATTTTAAAAATCTCTTTCTGAGCTTCGTTATCTGTATAAACAAGAAGAGGATAAATATTGACAAAGTCAAGCTGGTCGTCAATATGAGCAACGTGGCCGTCCTCACACTTATATTGCATGCAGTTCATCGCATAATGATGCTTCTTGATAAGCATATCAAATACTTGATTATACTTTTCGTCGCCCGTCACATGATATGCGGTTTTAAGGAACGAAAGAATTTCAAGAGAATTTGTTCCTCTTTCGTAGAACCATCTGTCATCGTTATTGAGAAGGTCAGGGTCCCAGTTTGCCCATGTGGTGGGGATTCCGTCAACATCTGTCAGGTGGAAATTATTTTCAAGAATATGGTCTGTAATGGTCTTAACAACCTCGGCGATTCTTTTCTTTTCGTTTTTATCAGCAACAAGGTCATAATAAATTCCGTAGGCAAAATAGTGCCCTGTCATTTCATCGCTCGAAGTTTCGCCAAGCCACTCGCAATCGGGATTATCTTTGCAAAAATGCCATTCTTCTCTGTTGCCTGTTGCAAAATTTTCCTCATAAGAATATCTTGTTGCTCTTGCGGTGAAGCCGGGTCTGCCCGTTACCTCGGTGAGCTTTATCATTGCTTCAACAGCTTTTTTAGCGTTTGCTTTTGCCTGTTTGTCGCCGGTTACTTTATAACGGAAGCACTGGCTTGCGCAGTAAACTCCGGTGAAAAGGCCGTCATTATCCGAATTTGGGAGCCAGCCCGATTCCATATCTCCGTATTTGCGAAGCTCTCTTGAAACCTGATAGCCCTCGTTTCTTGTGAAATATTTAACAGCAAGCTCGTCAAAGTGATTGGCTTTTTCTTCAAGCGACATATATTTTGATGTGATAAGGCTGATTCCTCTGGGAGTAACCGCGGCAATCGTACCGTTATCGGACACGGCAAGCTTGGTAACAGTGGGATGCATAAGCCACACGCCATAAGAAAAATATGAAATTTTGCCTTCAATGAGAGTGATTATACCCGTATTGGTTGCAAAATACTTCTTGCCGTCCGCAGCAAAATACATGTCGTTGAATGAGCCGTCGGGGACGGAATAAAAATCGTTGCCGTTAAACCAATAATTTCTGCCGTCATAAATGTTAAGTCCCTCATCGGAGCCAACCCAAAGGTGACCGAGCGCATCAATTGCCGCGCAGTTGATTTTTTGGCTCAGTATGCCTGACATATCTGGAGTAATCTCTGCCCAATGGCGGCGCTTGCCTTTCATCGAAAGAAGGCCTTCGTTAACGCAGCCTATGTATACGGTTTCCGCATATTTTGATTTGTTATCAAGTGCCGCAAGGCAAACTGTGTCTTCCGGAACTTCTACTATCTTGCAAAACTCATTATTATTATCCATGAGGAAAAGCTCTTTTTCCGTTATAAGCCACAGAGATTCATCAAGAGCAACGGATATATCAATAACGGGGGAATTAAAATCTGCTATTTTTTTGAGTTTGCCTTTTTTAATTTCGGCAAGAGAGTTTCCGACCGTTGCAAAAAGTCTGCCTTTTCTTGAAAAAAGCTTTGAAACTTTTGCAGAAAGCTTTTTAGTTTTTCCCTGAGCATATTCAACAAGGCAATCGGGCTGAGCAATATAAAGAGTTTCACCGTCAAACGCAACAGATGTAACGTTTTCAACATCAACGCCGTTTTCTGCCGTGATAAATATTTTATCGTACTGTTTAAATTCGCCGAAATTAAATGTTGGTTTTTTCATTTTTAATCTCCTGTATACACTTGAATTTTGGGTTTGCAATATTATACCACATTAATAAAAAATAATCAATAAATAGTATAAAGTACATATTTTAATGGGATTTTATTGACAATTGACATCGGTCAATGTAAAATGAAACATATAAAAGCCGGCACCTTTTGCGCAAAGGTGCTTTTTTGATAAAAGCAATCGGAGGAAAAAATGAAAAAAGAAAAAACAATAAAGCAAAAGGCGCATATTTTCAAAAACAGCGCCTTTATGCTTAAATGTGCCTGGAAAAGCGCACCACTGTCATTGATAATAATTTATTTGTCTTACATTGCGGAAAATGTTTATTACTCGGTTGTTATCAGCGTTATGTTTCTGCAGACCGCTCTTTCAATTATTGAGGGCAACGGCACATTCAAAGAATTTGCAATCAAAATGTGCATCATAGTTTTCGGCAAGGTTTTTATTGACCTGCTTGCATACATTGACATGTATACGGTCAGAACAAAATTTGAAATCAAATGCGAAAGCTACATAAACAGCCTCATTTTCAAAAAAGCTCAGGAGGTTGAGCTTGGCTGTTACGAAAACCCGGATTTCTTTGATAATTATAACAGAGCAACCTGGGTTGTTGAAAAAGGCGGCTTCAAAAGAATCATTGAAGGCTCCGCATGGACAATAGGCTCCGTTGTAAGCATAGTTTTCCTTGTTGCTTACCTTATTTCCATTGACCCGTTTCTGCTGTTTTTCATCATTTGTCCCCTTATCGTTATTGCAATCCGCACAAAGAAAAACAACATTGAGCTTGAAAAAGAAAAGGAAATGACCCCCTTTGAAAGGCAGAAGGATTACACAAAGCGCACAATTCTGCTTAAGGATTTTGCAAAGGAAATCAAAACAACAGGCATTTTTACGGTTGTTAAAAACAGATTCAATTCCGCAGTTGAAAAGAATATTAAGGTCATTAAAAAATACGGCTGGAGAATTGCTCTGCTGGAGGCGGTTGCCGATTTCTTTGGCGAAATCATCCCCGTTTGCGGCGGATTCGGCTACGGTTGCTACAGGCTAATCGAGCTTCAGAATCTTGAAATCGCCGATTTTTCCGTGCTCATTTCCGCAATTACCAACACAAGAAACAAGCTTAATCAGCTTGCAAGATACTTTGCAATGCAGCAAAAGCATTGCCTCTGGGTGCAGAATCTGCGCGATTTTCTTGACTATGAACCCAAGCTCACGGGCGGCGGTATTGAGCCTGCAGATTTTGAAAGCCTTGAATTCAAAAATGTTTCATTCCGATATGAGGGCAACGACAAAAACACTCTCACTAATGTTTCATTCAAAATTAACAAAGGCGAAACCTTTGCTGTTGTAGGTCATAACGGCGCAGGCAAAACAACACTTTCAAAGCTGATTATGCGCCTTTATGATGTTACCGAAGGAGAAATCCTCTATAACGGCATCAATATAAAGGAATATGACCTGATAAAATACAGAGAGAAGTTTGCAAGCGTTTTTCAGGATTACAGAATATTCGCAATGACCGTTGCGGAAAATGTTCTTATTAAAGAAGTTGATGAAAATAACATTAAACTCGCACAAAAGGCTCTTTTGCAAAGCGGTGTTTATGAAAAGATTCAAACTTTGCCCGAATCCGAAAACACTCTTTTGACAAGAGAATTTGATAACAGCGGTGCTCTGCTTTCGGGCGGCGAATCCCAGAAGGTTACCATTGCAAGAATGTTTGCAAAGGACTTTGAGGTTGCCATTCTTGACGAACCTTCTTCGGCGCTTGACCCCATTGCAGAAAGCAAAATGTACGATGCGCTTATGGACGGCACAAAAGGTAAAACCGTTTTTTATATATCCCACCGTCTCTCCAGCGCAACCCGTTCAGACAGAATCCTTGTTTTTGCAAAAGGCGAGCTCATTGAATCAGGAACTCACGATGAGCTGATGGCCGCCGAGGGCGAATACTGCACAATGTTCACTCTTCAGGCATCAGGCTACAGAGAGGAGGGCGAAGAAAATGAATAAGACTTCCAAAAAGCAAAAAAACGCAAAAAACACAAGCACACTCGGCAACAATCTGTTTATGTTGCGTTTTGTTGCCAAAAATGCTCCGAGTCTGCTTTTCTTTTACATCTTCTTTGATGTTTTAACCAATGTTCCGTGGATTCTTTCCAATGTTGTTCTGCTCAAATATATAATTGATGTTGTTACCTCAGGAGTTGACCTTTACAGAATAGGCGTTGCCTGCGCAATATTTGCGGCGCTTGTTATTATCGGCACAATGGGCAGCACGGTATTTTATGAGATATTTATGCCAAAACAAAAAGAAAGGCTTAATTTCAAACTGTACTCCGCAATATATGAAAAAGCCGCAAAAATGGATTTTGAAGCATACGATAACCCTGCTTATTACAACGACCTTGTTCTTGCCATGAACTCAATGAACGAGAGGGTTAGCAGTGTTATTTCCGATGCGCAGGACATCATAAGGCTTCTCACATCAATTCTTTCAATCACGGCAGTCATTGCATCCATCGACCCCATCTGCCTTGTTTTCATTTTTGTTTGCGTTGCCGTAATGATACCCATCGGCAGACTTATCGCAAAGGTCAATGTTAAACGAACAGAGGCTATGACTCCGCTTGACCGCAAAAACCTTTATTTCAGCCGTGTTTTTTATTTGCAGGATTACGCAAAGGAATTAAGGCTTAACCCTGCAGGCAGAATGATTGAAAGAAGATACAACCAGAACATAACAGACAGACTTTTCACCATAGCACCTTTTTTGCGCAGGCAATGGCAGCTCTATTTTTGCCAGGAAGCTCTGCCCATGACTTTGTTGGTTTATCTCGGAATTGCCCTTTTTATGGGTCACAAGGCCATTGTTACAAAAGAAATTTCGCTTGGCGATTTTGCGGCCGCATTTAACGGCGCAAATGCCGTAAGCCGCTGTGTTTTTGACCTGACAAGCTGGTTTTCAATTAATTTAAGAGAAAATGCCCTTTACATTGAAAAATTCAGAAAGTTTATGTCTGCAAAAGAAAAAATCATTGGTGGCGAGATTAAGACGGTTTACGAAAAACCCGTCACAATCAAGCTTGAAAACGTTTCCTTTGCTTATCCGGGTAACGAAAAGCCAACACTTAAAAATATCAACCTTGAAATAAAGCCTTATCAGAAAATTGCACTTGTCGGCTATAACGGCGCAGGCAAAACCACTCTCACCAATCTGCTGCTCAGGCTTTATGATGTAACCGAAGGAAAAATTACCGTTGACGGCACCGACATAAAAGAATGGGATATTCCCTCTTATCACGCAAATTTTGCCGCGGTTTTCCAGGATTTTTCGCTTTTCGGAGCAACCGTCGGCGAAAATGTTGCAATGAACGAAAAGCCCGATGCGAAGCGTGTGCTTACAGCTCTTAAAGAAAGCAGCTTCAGCAAAGAACTCAAAAACGGCACCGACACCATGCTCCTGCGTGAATTTGACGACAGCGGCCTTTCCCTCTCCGGCGGAGAGGGCCAAAAGGTTGCGGTTGCAAGAGCATTTTATAAGAAATGTCCCTTTGCCATTCTTGACGAGCCGAGCGCAAACCTTGACCCCGTTTCTGAATATGCCTTAAACGAGGCAATGTCAAGAGCAGCAGCGGATAAAACAGTTATATTCATTTCACACAGGCTTTCAACAACCGTTATGGCAGACGTTATATACATGCTCGAAAACGGCGAAATTGTTGAAAGCGGCTCTCACGATGAGTTAATGGCATTGGGCGGCAAATATGCCTATATGTTCAATCTTCAAGCTGAAAAATATCAAAAGCATTCTGAAAATTCTTAAATAAGGAGCATTCTTATGTGGAAAATAATCAGAATTTTTGTTTCCGTTTTTGTTGCCTTGGAAACCGTTATCACGGGCATGTTTGCCGGTGTGGAACCGCACCGCATTGAAATGCCTCAGGTTTCTGCAGGTGAATACGGCCAATATGTTGACCCGTTTATAGGAACGGGAGGAACTCCGTGGACCTGCGCCATGCTCAGCCCTGCCGCCACAGTCCCCTTCGGCTCGGTAAGGCTCGGACCCGACACCTGCTTTGCAGGCGGCACATATCTTATTAAAATGAACACCTCGGGCTATTATTATGAACAAGGACACATAAAGGGCTTCAGTCACTCCAGACTTTCGGGAACAGGCGCGGAGGATTATTGCTGCTTCAGAGTAACTCCTGCAATCGGCAAAAACAAAGCAGGTATAATGACATATTCTCACTCCTTTGAAGAAGCTTCTCCCGGTTATTATTCGGTTTATCTTCCAACCGTCGGATGCCTTGCTGAAATGACTGCCGACATTCATACAGGCGTTCATCGCTACAGTTTTTTTGACTCAGACGATGCACGTTTATATATTGATGTTACAAGCGCATCAGCCAACAAAACTTCCTCCGAAGGTTTTGTTGATTACAATGAAGAAACAGGAATTATCACGGGCGGATGCCTGCTTGACGGCCAGTTTTCGGGAAGATACGACGGCTTGCCCACATATTTCGCTGCCGTTACGGACAAACCTGTTTTATCTTATGAAATAAGCAGCGATAAAACCGACTGCGGAATTGATTTGAATTTCGGTTCTCTGAAAAACGAGAGCGTTGAGTTAAAGCTTGCAATAAGCTTTGTAAGCGCTGAAAATGCTTTGCTTAATCTGAAAGCTGAAACAGACGGGCTCACTTTTGACGACGTGCGCAAAAATGCCGTTAATGATTGGGAAGAGCGTCTCTCATCAATAAAAATCAACAGCACCGATGAAGAAATAAAAACCGTTTTTTACACCGCGCTTTATCACAGCATGATTATGCCCACCGATTTCACCGACGTCAACGGCGAATATCTCGGTTTCGATAAAAAGATTAAAAAAGTTGACGGATATACATACCGAACAGACATGTCTTTGTGGGACAGCTGCCGAACGGCACATCCGCTTTATACGCTTATTGCACAAGACATTCAGAACGACTGCCTTAAAAGCCTTGTTGAAATGGCCAAGGCCGGCGACAATGTAATTCCGAGGTGGCCGATGGGCGCAGGATACACCGGTTCAATGCTCGGCGACCCTGCCAACATAGTGATAGCCGAAAGCGTGCTTAAAGGGCTTACCGACTTTGATATTGACGCAGCTTACGAGTTCATGAAGAACTCATCCGACAATCCCGTTAACAAAGACGGACGGAATTATATTGAAGAATATAATAAATACGGATATATTCCTCAGGATATTGAAAATGTTAATAAATCTGTCAGCCGAACAATAGAATATGCCTGGGAAGATGCGGCAATAGCCGATGTTGCTAAATTCCTCGGCAAAACGGAAGAAGCAGAAAAATACGCTGCGAAATCAATGTATTATAAAAATGTTTTTAACCCTGAAACCAAATATTTCCAGGCAAGAAACACGGACGGCAGCTTTGTTTGGAATTTCAGTCCGTATATAACAACATTTTACGATGCGGTCATGATAAAAAAATTTGCTGATTGCTATTGCGAAGGCAGCGCAAGACAATGGCGCTGGAATGCTTTGCACGATATCGACGGCATGATAAAGCTTTTCGGCTCTGAAGAATACTTTGTGAGCGAGCTCGATGACTTTATGAAAGACGCTTCTTTAACAAGAGCCGCTCTTGACCCCGGTGACGGCTTCTGGATAGGCAATCAGCACGATATTCACACACCCTATCTTTTCAGCAACGCAGGTCGATCGGATCTTACTCAAAAATGGGTTCGCTGGACACTCAAAAACCGTTTCAGCACCGATATTAACGGCCTTGACGGAAACGATGACGGCGGAACAATAAGCTCTTGGTATGTTTTCTCCGCTCTCGGTTTTTATCCCCTTGCAGGCTCCGACAAATATTGGATTGGCTCGCCGAATGTTGACAGCGCGGAAATAACGCTGTCAAACGGCAAGATTTTGAAGATATCCGCTCTTAACCAGAGCGATAAAAACATTTACGTGAACGATGTCACTTTGAACGGAGAAAAGCTTGAAGGCTGTTATATAACCCATTCGCAGCTTATGAACGGCGGAGAGCTTGTTTTTTCAATGAGCAGCACACCAAACAAATAATAAGGTTGCGGTAATTACAAAATGAATGAATTAAGCGTAATTTTCCTGAATATTAACAGCGGTGACACCGTTGTTTTGGAAAATGGCAAAACCTACCATGTGCGCCAGGATGATTCTTTTGAAAAATTCGGATATTATTGCTCCAACACGGCAAAGAAGCACGAAAACCCCGACGGAATGCGCCGCTCTGCCATATACATGAAAGATTTGCAGGATATAACAATTGACGGCAACGGAGCAAAAATCGTTATTCACGGCAAAATGACTCCCCTGCTGTTTGACAGCTGCAAAAACATCTCTGTTAAAAATCTGACAATTGATTATGCCTGCCCCACAATGGCTGAATTCACCGTTCTTTCCAATGACCATGGGGTATGCGTTATCAAAATCAATGCGGACTGCCTTTTCCGCGTTGAGGGCAACAATTTGATTTGGCAGGGAGAAACTGACCTGAACGGCAAACCGTATTGGGAGGACAGCTACATCAGCAATCGCAGACACATCAAGATTTTTGACACGCAGGCTGAAATCTGCCGTGATCTCAGGCGCGACGATTTAGAGTTTGAACGAATAGAACAAATTGATTCAACCACGCTTTTGGTGGAATTGAAGAATAAAGATGTTCCGCTTTCGGCAGGGTGCATTGTGCAAACCCGCAACATTGTCCGCGACCAGACAGGAAGCCTGTTTCAAAGATGCAAAAATCTTTGCTTTGAGAATCTGCGAATCAAATTCATGCACGGCCTCGGAATGGTTTCTCAGTTTTGCGAAAACGTAACATATAAAAACTGCGATTTAACTCCGGCAGAAGGCAGAACAATTGCCAGCACGGCAGACTTTTTTCAGTTTTCAGGCTGCAAAGGAAACCTTACGCTTGAAAATTGCAAAGCATGGGGCGCTCAGGATGACTATATCAATGCTCACGGCACGCATCTGCAAATCATCGAAAAGCAGGATATTGAAAATTGCATCACCGTTCGTTTTATGCACAATGAAAGCTGGGGATTCCAAGCCTTTGAGGTTGGAGATGAGATTGAATTTATAAAATGGAACACTCTTATCCCCTTTGGCAATGCAAAAGTTCTTGAATACAGGCGTTTGAACGATACTGACATCATGCTTTTGCTTGACAGGCAGTTCCCCGATTTGGAGCTTGGCAAGGATGTTGTTGAAAACGCCACCTGGACACCGAATTTATATGTCAGAGGCTGCGATTTCGGCCCTACAGCGGGCAGAGGAATTCTTTGCACCACACGCGGTGAAGTAATAATTGAGAATAACCGTTTCCGCAATCTTTGGGGGCCTGCTTTGCTTATTGAGGATGATTGCAATTTCTGGTTTGAATCGGGCTACACAAAAGAGATTATCTTCCGCAATAATCTTATAATCGGTTGCGACTACGGCGGAACATGGGCAAACTCGCCCGTAATCCGCTATACTCCCAAGGTTATGAAGGAAGATTCTTCCGAATTTGTTCACGGAAGACTCTTGCTCTGCGGAAATTCCTTTGAAAACGCCCGTACGGGAACTCATTCGTTTTGTTTGGAATATCTTCGGGAAGCCGAGATAACGGGCAACAGATTCGATGCGCCTTACCAAATTCATACTCGCTGCGTTGAAAGTATTGTTGACAAAAACAACACTTCTCACCAAAAAGTTTAAATAAAAGAACATGCCGCAAAGGATACATCCTTTGCGGCATTAAAATTATTGTTGTTTATTATCTTTTAAACTCATTTTCTGTTTGGCTTTTTAACCTTATTGAGCATTGCGTTGATTTCAAGAATCTGCTCCTTGGTGAATTTGCCGCCAAGCATTGAGAAAACTCTCTTTACGGTAAATCCTTTTGCCATTGAGTAAATATTTTTAATCATTCCTACGCTCACCTGGAACCCTGCAACCTCAAGGCCTCCGCCCTTCTTGCCGTCTTTGCCTGATGACATGGCATTTTTGAGTTTCAGAAGAATCTTAACCGCTGTCATCTTGCCGCCGAAGGTTGACATAATATCTCCGATGGTGTCGTTAATTGAATACCTTCCGTCGGGCATGGTTATGTCAAACCAGTTGATAACCGCGCCCTCTTCTTTCATAATATAAGCTTCGTTGGGCTTATCAACCTTACGGATAACAGCTGAATCCTCAAGTTCACCCGCCTTAACGGTGAGAGCTGTTTCGCCGTTGTTCTTGACCTCAAAATAGAAGAACGGATATTTGCCCTTTGTCTGTTTGCCGATGCTTTCACCGTTTGCGAAAAGCTCAACCTCGGGCTGATTCGAATAAACGGTAACCTTGGTCACATCCTCAACCCTGTCAATATATCGTTTGCCGCAGATATGAACCATGGGCTTTTCGGAAAGCCATGCCTGATAAGCATAGAAGGAATCTTTCTTATACTTTCTGTCGAAGGTAACCAAACCTTTATGGTTCATTCCGTTTTCGCCGCCCTCTGCACGCGCATCGGCAGCAAAATCAAACATATTCCAAACATGGGTGGCCCAAAGATAGGGTCTTTCCGCAATCTGCTTGATAAGTTCTTCGTGATAATATGCCTGATATTCCTCGGTGTAGTCACCCTGAACGGGGTTGGAAGTGTGCCAATCAAGAGCTTCGCAGCCGTATTCGCTGATACCGATAGCCTTGTTGGGATATTTTTTATGGAAATCATCAAACCACGGGCCATTCATATCCGTTGTGCCGCCGTACCAACCGAAATAGTGATTATATGAAAGAACATCGCTGATGTGAACATACTCTGCATCAATGGGGCACATGGTTACCGAAGCGATTGTTGTGGGGCGTGTCTTATCCATTTCGTGGCAAAGCTCATTAAGCTTTTTGTGATTTCGGATAAGGTCGGGGTCGGCTGCGCCTGCAATTGTTATTTCATTGGAAAGGCCCCAAACAACAATTGAAGGATGGTTATAGTTTTGAACAATAAGCTCTTTCATCTGTGAAACAGTATTGTCAAAGCCGCCGGACATGTGCTTGGAAATATAGGGAATCTCTGCCCAAAGAATAAGCCCGGCTTCATCACAAAGGTCATAGAAAACCTGTGAATGCTGATAGTGAGCAAGACGGATTGTTGTTGCACCGACCTCAAGAATAAGGTCAAGATCTTCCTTATGATGCTCAGGAAGAAGAGCGTTGCCTATATCTGGCCTGTCCTGATGGCGCGAAACGCCTCTGAGGGGATATTCACGGCCGTTGAGAATGAAGCCTTTTTGAGGGTCGATTTCAAAAGTACGGCATCCGAAACGGGTTGAAACGCAATCAATCTCTTTGCCGTCACAGATAAGCGTTGCCTTTGCCGTGTAAAGATACGGGTCTTTCAGTCCGTCCCAAAGGTGAACGTTTTTAATTTCGATTTCGGCTTCGTCGTCGCCCTCTTCTTCGGCGGTGGCAACAACTTCGCCGTCTGCAATTATTTCATATCTGACTGTGCAGTCATCATCATCTTTGATAAAGGTTTTAATTTCAATTTCAGCATCGGCACCCTTGATTTTTGGGGTAACCATAATTGAGGGTGAGCCGTAATAATCGAGGTCAAAATGATTCTCAGGAACACCTATAACACTTACATCGCGGTAAATTCCGCCGTAAAAAGTGAAGTCCGCATTCTGAGGATAAACCCTGTCATTGGGTGAGTTGTCAACAGCAACCGCAAGAATATTTTCGCCTTTGATATCTTTAATTTCAGCTCTGAAGGTTGAATATCCGCCATCGTGCTTTGCGATGCTTTTTCCGTTCCAAAAAACCTCACAGGAGGAGTTGACGCCGTCAAACTGAAGGTATTTAACCTCGCCTTCGGGAAGTTCATCAGCTTTAAGAGATTTAACAAACCAGCATGCGCCTCTGTAATAATCGTTGCCGCCGTCCTGGCCGTCCTGACCGTTCCATGTATAGGGCAAATCAAGAGCCTGCCAGCCTTCAGGAAGCGATGAAGGCGCTGATTTTGCATCTTTTGAAAAAAGCCAACCACCGTTGATTACTTTGATACTTCTCATATTAACCTCCAAAAAATATTTTACATTTATAATTATACATAAAAAGCCAGAAATTTCAATCCGTATTATTTAAACAGAAAGTTTGCCGTTTTTACTTATACGGCTTTAAAAGCTCATAGGCAACAATATATTCGCGGACATACCGTTGAAACGCTTCTTTGGGTGTTGGGCATGAAACCCTGCCGGGATTTTTCAGCCCGCAGCGTTTGGCAATAATCGCTGCCCTGTGAATATGATAATCCGAGGTCAGAAAAGCAACTCTGCTTTGCTCAAGCTCTTTTTCGGAATGATTTTTAATTATTTCAAGCGCAAACTCAAAATTCTCATAGGTTGTTGTTGACTTATCCTCAAGAATAAATCTTTTTTCATCTATCCCCTGCTCAATCAAATATGATGCGATAATTTCAGCTTCCGATTTCTTTTGTTCCGGCCTGAAGCAACCTCCGCACGGAATAATAAAGCAATCTTTGTTCTCTTTAAGATAATCGAACGCAGCCTTCATGCGTTCAATAAGCTGAGGGCTCGGAGTATCTGCACCAATCACGTTGCCGCCCAAAATCATTAAATAATCGCAATCATCGCGGTAGTTTTTCTTGGCATCGGCAATCACAAACGGCATATATGTCCCTGCAGTTAAAGCGGTATAACCCGCAACGCCGCAGACAACACCGAGCAAAGCTTTTGTCAGTTTTTTCATAAACACCGCTCCTTTATAACATATCGATTATATATATATTAATTTATATTTTTGTGCTTGTCAATTAACAAAAAACGTTATTTTCTATTGCATTTTTATATTCAATGATGTAGAATATATTGCAAATTCAAAAAAAAGAAGTGTTAAACAATGAGCATGATTTTTGAAAGAAAGCTTCCCATTCCGCAGGAGGTTAAACAGCAGTATCCTTTATCAGCTGAGCTTGAAATGCTTATCAGCAACAGAGCAAATGAAATCAAGGATATTTTCACCGGCAAGAGTGACAGACTTGCCCTTATTATCGGCCCCTGCTCGGCGGACAATGAGGACAGCGTTATTGACTATATCTCACGCCTGAGAAAGGTTCAGGATAAGGTTAACGATAAAATTCTGATTATTCCCCGTATTTACACCAACAAGCCCAGAACCACCGGTGACGGCTACAAAGGCATGCTCCACCAACCCAACCCCAACGAAAAACCCGATATGTATAAGGGCATCGTTGCTATCAGGCAGCTTCACATGCGCGCAATAAACGAAACAGGTTTTTCCTGCGCCGATGAAATGCTTTACCCTGAAAATTACAGATATCTCAGCGATATTCTCGCCTATGTTGCAATCGGTGCGCGTTCAGTTGAAAATCAGCAGCACAGACTTACTTCAAGCGGCCTTGATATCCCTGTCGGCATGAAGAACCCCACAAGCGGCGACATTTCGGTTATGATGAACTCAATCACCGCCGCCCAGCATAAACACACATTTATCTATCGCGGCTGGGAAGTTCATTCTCAGGGCAATCCCTGCGCGCACGCAATTCTTCGCGGATATGTTAATAAACACGGCCAGTCGCTTCCCAACTATCATTATGAGGATTTGGTTCACCTTGCTGAGATTTATGCAACCAGCGGCCTTGAAAATCCCGGTGTAATTGTTGACACCAACCATGCAAACTCAGGCAAAAAATATCTTGAGCAAATCAGAATTGCAAAAGAAGTTCTTCACAGCTGCCGCCATGATGCGGATGTTAAAAAGCTTGTGAAAGGCTTCATGATTGAAAGCTATATTGAGGACGGCGCCCAGAAAATCGGCGAATGCATCTACGGCAAATCAATCACAGACCCCTGCCTCGGCTGGGATAAAACCGAAAAACTTATTTATGACCTTGCAGATTTGCTTTGATAAAAAGCTGTTTACTTTTAAATTTCTATATTAATTAAAAAGCTGCCTGCGGAGTGATTATCCGAATCCTCCTCAGGCAGTTTCTTTTTATAAAATTATGCAAATCAGGCCGCTGCATCCCTCGTTGATGACCCTCTCGAGTGTTTCGCGCAGCTTAAGCCTTGCATCACCGGGCATTCTGTAAAGCTTGTTGTGGAGTCCCTCATTAACAAGCTGATGCAGCGATGTGCCAAAAATATTTGATTGCCAAATCATTGCCGGATTTTCTTCAAACTCCTTAAGAAGATATTTTATCAATTCTTCTGACTGTGATTCGGAGCCGACTATCGGCGCAACCTCGGTTTGGATATCCGCTTTCATAATATGAAGCGAAGGCGCACTCGCTCTCAGGCGTACACCGTAGCGCCCCCCCTGCTTCATAATTTCAGGCTCCTCAAGAGTTAAATCGTCAATACCCGGCAAAACAATGCCGTAACCCGTTGCCTCAACCTCATCAAGTGCATTCTGAATGCGCTGATAGCCGCTTTGAGCCGCAGAAAGCTCCTTCATACGCCGCATCAGCTCCTGCTCATTCTCAACAGCAATCCCTGTTTCTTCCTCAAGTATTTTAAAGAACAGCGACGGATGCAGAGCAACCGTTATTTTGGCGCTGCCTGTCGCAAGATCCATGCTGTCAATTCCGGAAGAACTCACATATTCGCTCGCAGAAATATTGGCTGCAAACTCCTTAACATCACGGACTCTTTTTAGGCTCTGTGCAAGCTCGCTGACCTTGCCGAAAACAGCGGAGCGCAGCCAATGCGATTTATCGAGCGAAGTTATCCAGCCGGGCAAATCCACTTTAACCTCTTTAATCGGGAATTCTGAAAGCACCTGCGAAAGAACACCCGAAATATCGTCATGATTAAGCTCAAGGCAATTTATCGGCATAACAGGAACACCGTATCTGTCGGTCAGCTTTGATGCAAGCTCAAATGCAGCGGAGGAATGCGGTTCTTTGCAATTCAGAAGAACAACAAAAGGCTTGTTGAGCGCACGCAATTCATTAATAACCCTTTCTTCCGCTTCGGCATATTCAGCGCGCGGAATGTCGCTGATTGAGCCGTCTGTTGTAACAACAAGTCCGATTGTTGAATGCTCGGTTATTACCTTCTGAGTGCCGATTTCGGCCGCCATGTTGAACGGAATCTCCTCATCAAACCACGGAGTTTTTACCATGCGCGGATTTTCGCCTTCGATATAGCCGAGCGCAGACGGAACAATATAGCCGACACAGTCAATCATCCTGACTTTCATTTTTGATTTGGAAGGCAGGCTGATTTCAACAGCATCTTCGGGGATAAATTTGGGTTCGGTGGTCATGATTGTTTTACCGCCTGAGGACTGCGGCAATTCATCGTTTGCGCGTTCCCTGCGCAAAGAATTCTCAATATTGGGCAAAACCATTGTTTCCATAAATTTTTTTATAAAAGTTGACTTGCCTGTTCTTACAGGACCCACAACGCCGATATAAATATCTCCACCCGTTCTGGCGGCAATATCGCGATAAATATTACTGTTTGTCATTATAAATCCTCCGAATTCATTGTTATTTTGCTTCTTTAAACTTTATGCAAAAGCAGGACAATGTATGACGGGGTTTATATTAATAGATAGGAAAAGTTAACAATTTGAAATCAAAAACACTTAAAATTACACAAGAATATCAAAAAAACAAATCCGAACAAATCACCGTAAAGTGAAAAGTTCGGATTTGTATCGTTTGCCTCTACAGGATGAAATGACATCCACTGTAAATCGTTGTTTTTGATGCTTTTTCGACAAATTGGATTTTATTCCATTAATTATCCAGATTATACATATTTTAATAGCAACAAATATACACCGTGTCTTCTATATAAACAATTTGTTCGGTTCCGGAAAAACTGTCCCAGTTCTTTCCTGCAAAATATTGATCATACATTTCATTAGATGTTTGAATAATATTAAAGTGCCTTTCTTTTTCTTGAGATCTAAGAATAAATAAATTTTCTCTTCCATAGCCTATCCTCAATGCACTTTCCAAATATGAAGTCCCGGCATAATTTCCATTCGGATACATATCACTGCAAATTGAAACATTTTCAATTGTTATTCCTTGTGTTTTCTCATAATCTTCAATATCAGCAATAACCGCTTGTGCCCAATTTGCATCCATAATATTCATCTTTTTTAGGTTAACTTCACATTCAACCGTCTTTGCAATATTAACAGATAATAGAATTATTAACAGAGCAGAAAACACAGTAAGTAACCTATTATTTTTGATACATGCAAGCACTACACAACTTACAACAAAGAACATTGTGTATAAAACAAATAAAGGTCGTACTCCGTCTGCAGTTGTAATAATTCCGGGAACATAAACTAAACAGTATGTAATTATTACGCATATAAATGCTATTGCAGCATTAAGATACTTCTTTTTCTTAAATGCATAAATAAATAATGAGACAACCAGTATAACAAAAAAGAGCATAAAGAAATAAAGCATTATCTTTGAATCGTAATATCCCCGACCGGATAAATATAATTTCTGTTTATCAATAAAGAAGAGAGCTTTATTAGCAATGGCTTCAAACGACAACGAAATTCGATCATTTCCTTGAAGTTCAAATTTTTCAATAAAATGAAAAGCTAAAAAGACATAAGATAATCCGCTCGCCAATACAACAAAAGCATATTTACCAATTAATACGAAATAATCTTTAATACATTTCATTTCATCGTCTAAAACTCTTAAGCAGAAAAATGTGAGCATGTGCACTAAAAACATAAACATAAACTGTTGATAAACAGCAGTCGCACATAATAAAAGCAACTAAGAAATTACACACGCCCAAATATGATTATGACGAATTATTATTATAACTGCTGACAAACATAAAAAAAGTCCAACCGCTGTAATAAAAATACATTCAGGAAAAGATAAATTATCACAAAACCAAACGTTCAAAATGGAAACAAGAACAGAAATATCAATAATAATAGTTGTTAATTCAGATGAATGATCAAATTGATTTTTATACACATTTACTAAACAAGTAACAATGAGCGATGTAAGCACTATTAATATAACAACATCATATAAACTGCCAAAAAAAGGAATGTGGCCCGTCAGAGAGAGTAAATAATATAAAAAAGCACCCAAAAACCGATAACTTCCGATAAAAGTTTCAATATGCAACTCCGGACCATTCAAAACAATAGCATAACCATCATTAGTATAGTTTTCACCGGAAAAAACAAATAAAAACAGCATTACACATAAATTAAATAAAAATAAATATATATTTTTAATTTGAATACTATCAAACAAAGTGCCTATTTTTTTCAAAATCTTCATTAAATCACCCTTATATCCATATATCAACAGCAACATTATACAAAAACATATAAAAAAAGTCAAACAAGTATTTGCAGTATAATATTATACATGTCAGACAACAAGAAAAATAATATCAATAGAAACAAAACATCCAAAAAGTCGGCGCAATTCAGATTTAATGCGGTTATCACAACGCGGCTGTAAAAATTCAAATACAGTTCCAGAAAAAACAAAAAGAACCATCCGAAAGGATAGTTCTTGATGTTGGCGCCCCAAACAGGACTCGAACCTGTGACACCGCGGTTAACAGCCGCGTGCTCTACCGACTGAGCTATTAGGGCAAAATGTTGGCGTCTACTTATTTTCCCGGGCAGCTTCCCGCCAAGTATCTTCAGCGCAAGTGAGCT
>JAZRIG010000065.1:0-9074 GCA_045645145.1 Acutalibacteraceae bacterium | reverse complement strand
CGGGCAAGAATTTCCGCTTCACTCTCACAACCAACGGCGTGCTTGTTGATGATGATGTTATTGAATTTTCAAACAGAGAAATGAGTAACGTTGTTCTTAGCCTTGACGGCAGAAAAGAAGTGCATGACCGCTTCAGAGTTGACTATGCAGGCAACGGAAGCTGGGAAAAGATTGTACCGAAATTTCAGAAGTTCGTCAAAGAAAGAGGCAATAAGAATTATTATATGAGGGGTACGTTCACTCACCATAACCCCGATTTTCTTGAAGATATAAAAGAAATGCTGAATCTCGGCTTTACGGAGCTGAGCATGGAGCCTGTTGTCTGCTCTCCCGACGACCCTTCTGCGCTGACAGACGAGGATTTGCCGATTGTTCTTGAGCAGTACGAAAAGCTTGCCGAGCTTATGCTTGAAAGGCATAAAGAGGGCAGACCCTTTACATTCTATCACTACATGATTGACCTCAAGGGCGGTCCCTGCATCTATAAGAGAATTTCGGGTTGCGGCTCAGGCACGGAATACATGGCTGTTACCCCGTGGGGCGACCTTTACCCCTGCCATCAGTTTGTCGGCGAAGAAGAATTTAAACTCGGCGATATCTGGAACGGCGTTGACAACACAGAAATCCAGTGCGATTTCGAATCCTGCAACGTTTATGCACGCCCCGAATGCAAGGATTGCTGGGCAAAGCTTTATTGCTCGGGCGGCTGCGCCGCAAACGGCTACCATGCAACAGGTTCTGTTAAAGGCATTTATGAATATGGCTGCGAGCTTTTCCGCAAACGCATGGAATGCGCTATTATGCTGGAGGCCGCAAAGGCAGTTGAAGAAGAATGAAAACCCCCATCTGCGATTTTGTGAATGAATATATCAAAAACAACAAGCTCCGCATGCACATGCCGGGGCATAAAGGCTGCTGCTTTCTCGGCATTGAAAAATATGATATAACCGAAATTGACGGTGCAGACGTGCTTTATAATTCAAACGGTATAATCAAAGAAAGCATGGAGAATGCGGCAAGGCTTTTCAGCACGGCAAAAACGCTTTATTCCGCAGAAGGCTCATCGCTTTCAATCCGTGCCATGCTTTATCTTGCCTTGCTTCACGGCAACGCGAACGGCAAAAAACCGATTATTGCCGCCGGCAGAAACGCTCACAAGGTGTTTATGTCCGCCGCCGCACTTCTGGATTTTGAAATCGCATGGATTTTCCCCGAAAATCAGGAAAATATTATTTCATGCGATATTTCGCCCGCATATCTCGATTCTTTTCTTTCGGACATGAATGAAAAGCCGACCGCGGTCTACATTACAAGCCCCGACTATCTCGGAAATATTGCTGATATTAAAGGATTTTCGGATGTCTGCAAAAAATACGGCATTCTATTGCTTGTTGACAATGCACACGGCGCATACCTCAATTTTCTGCCCGAAAACATGCATCCGATTGCATTCGGCGCGGATATCTGCTGCGACTCGGCTCACAAAACCCTGCCTGTGCTGACAGGCGGAGCATATTTGCATATCGCAAAAAATGCCCCTGAAATGCTTTGCAACCATGCAGAAAACGCAATGGCGCTCTTTGCTTCAACAAGCCCGTCATATCTGATTCTGCAATCGCTTGATGCTGCCAACAGATATCTTGCCGAAGAATACCGTGAAAAACTGGCAGCGTTTGAAAAAGATGTTCTCATTCTGAAAAATAGGTTAACCGAATTCGGCTATCACTTGGTCGGCACCGAACCGCTCAAGCTGACCGTTGCGCCGAAAAACATCGGATACACGGGAAATGACCTTGCAAAAATCCTTTCGCAGGCAGGCATCGAATGCGAATTTGCAGACCCCGATTTTGTTGTTTTCATGCTCACTCCGGAATCGGGCAAAATCAGCCTTGATCGCATCGAAAATGTTTTGTGCTCTGTTGAAAAGAAAGAAAAAATTGTTTGCAGCATGCCGTCTGCAGGCAGACCTTTAAAAGCAATGTCGGTTCAAGAAGCTGTTTTTTCTCCCTCTGAGGAGCTTGAAATCAGCCAATGCAGAGGCAGAATTCTTGCGTCAGCCGCAATAAGCTGCCCGCCCGCAATTCCGATTGTTGTTTGCGGCGAAATAATAGACGATGAAGCAGTACGCTGTTTTGAATACTACGGAACAACAACCTGCCGCGTTGTTATTAAATAAAAAATTTACCTTGTATAAATTGAAATCACCATGCAACACTTTATAGTGAAAGTATGGTGATTTTTTTGGCATTAAGACGAAGAAAATTTATCAGGGTTGTTTCATACCTTACCGCCCTTGCCGTTGTGTTCGCCGCATCAGGCTATTTTTCACAAAGAGCTAAAGCAGATTATGAAGAAACGCTGGGAAAAGTGAGACTGACTAACCTCACCTCTCTTTGCGAATACTCCCGCGATATAAGTGCGGGTCTGCGGCTTGTTGCGGTTTCTGCCGACAACTCACAGGCGGACAGCAAAACCTACGTCAGCTCCCGTTCAATGGGCGCAATCGGCTGCCTAAACTGCTTTGAAAATGAAAACGTTGAAAACATGAGCCGTTTTTTCAGCGGAGTTTATTCATTTGCAGAGAATTTTTCCGGAAGCGAAGCAGAAAGAAAAACGGCAATTGAGCTTTCAAACTATGCTCAGGAAATTTATTATCACCTCAACGATGTTTCCTCGGCTGTTATGAACGGCGCATATTCCCTCACGGAACACGGCAGCGCATACAGCAGGAGCAACCTCCCCTATTTTGAAGAGAAGCTTGACTATTCAAACGGCAGGGAAAAGGAGCTTTTTGAGCTGATAAAACCCGTATCGGCGGATGCAGGAGCCTTTTCTCTGCTCGAAGGCAAAGAAAAAATATCCGAAAACGAAGCCAAGGAAAAGGCAGGCAAAATTCTCGGAATCAATCCCTCACTGTGGCGAAAGAACGATGGCTCTCAGTCGGAATTCGACGTTTATTCGTTGGTATACGGCGATATCTTCGCTGAAATCTGTAAATCCGGCGGAGCTGTTTGCCGTTTGGTAAATCCCGTTGCGTGCAAAGAAGCATTCTATTCGCTTGATGAGGCTGAAAAGCTGGCACAAGCCTTTTTGAAGCAACAGGGATATCGCGGCATGGCAGTTATGGGCGGTGAAACGAGTGAATTCACCGCCTGCTTTTATTTTGTTCCTGAAGTGAACGGAATTTTATTGTTAACCTCACCTGTATATATTAACGTTTGCCTTGCCAGCGGAAAAATCAGCTATCTCGATGCCTCGGCATACATCAAAAACTATCGGACGGATATTTTTGCAAATATGGGCAATCCGAATTTAAAAGGTGTTTTACCTGAATATCTTGTTTTGGAGGAAACGCTGAATTGCTTTGCCGATATAAACGGAAGAAAAAGGCTCTGTTACCTTGCTGTCTGTTCGTTTGAAGCGCAAAAAATATGGGTTTTTATAGAAAACTCAAGCTTCAGAATTCTTTCCGTTCAAGCTGCGATGTAAAAAAATCCGGCTGTGAAATCACAACCGGATTTTTGATGTTATTTTTTATTGATTCTTCCGATATAGCTGAATGCTTCAAGAACGGCAACAACCGAAATGAATCCGCAGCTGAGAATGAGCGACCAGCCAAGATCAATTGAGCCGTATTTCATATTGTCGAAAATTGCTTCCCAGCAAACAAGATAAAGAGCACTTTCGAGAGAAAGCAACGATAAAATATGAAGCCCTGTGATTCTTTTTCCGCCGATGAGGGCAACATCCATTGCTATAAACGCCGCGGTCAGAATGAACATCGGCAGCACAAATTGGGGCAGCCATGCAAAGAGCGTTGTTTTACTCATTATGTAATAAGTATAACCCAATATTGCGCCAAAGCAAATAAGTGCCGTTACAAACGGAGGCGTTATTTTGAGCACGGGAAGCACCGCAACAACCCATGTAACAAGCAAAGCCCCGACAACATAACCGAACCAATAGTCGTATTTGTCAAAGGCAATGTCGATTGCCGTGCATATTGTTGCAGGGAAAACCAGAAGAGCCGTAAACAATGCCGCATAGCTTTTTGAGCCTTTTCCGGGCGCCTTAAATATCGGTTCCTTCACTTTTTGCGGCTGAACCTGTTCAACAACAGGGTTGCAGTTGGGGCAGATATTTGAACCTTCGGGAAGCTGAGTTCCGCATTTTGAACAAAACATTTACATTCCTCCTTTGGTTTTATTATACTATAAAAAAATTAAAAATCAATATCGAAACAATAAATTGACAAACATTTAACAGTGATGTAATATATATTCAAATATAATAAAGAAAGGAAATTTATATATATGGCAGTTTTCAGACCTTTCAAGGCAATCAGGCCCATCCCCGAATATGCAGCTAAGGTTGCCGCCCTTCCTTATGATGTTATGAACAGCGCAGAAGCCGCAAAAATGGTTGAAGGCAACCCCTACTCCTTCCTCCATGTTGATAAGGCCGAGATTGATTTGCCCGCAGGAACAGACCTTTATTCCGAGCAGGTTTACCTCAAAGCGCGTGAAAATCTTGACAAGCTTGTCAGCGACGGAATATGCAAACAGGATGAAGAAAACAAATTTTATATATACCGCCAGATAATGAACGGCAGAAGCCAGACAGGTCTTGTTGGCTGCGTTTCGATTGATGACTATATAAATTCAGTTATAAAAAAGCATGAACTGACCAGAGCGGACAAGGAAGCGGACAGAATCAACCATGTTGACTACTGCGATGCAAACACAGGCCCGATTTTCCTCACCTACCGCCCTCAGGCTGAAATTGCAAAAACGGTTAGCGAATGGAAAGAGTCTCACGCTCCCGTTTATGATTTTGTTACCGATGACGGCATTGCCAACACAGTTTGGGTTGTTGACTGCCCCGAAACCGTTGAAAAGATTTCGCAGCTTTTTGCCGCTGTTGATTATCTCTACATTGCAGACGGCCACCACAGAGCAGCCTCCGCAGTTAAGGTTGGTCTTAAGCGCAGAGAGCAGTTTCCGGATTTTAACGGCAGCGAGGAATTCAACTATTTCCTTGCCGTTCTTTTTGACTGCGACGAGCTTGAAATAATGGACTATAACCGAGTTATAAAAGATTTGAACGGCAACACGGAAGAACGGTTTGTTGAAAAAATCAGCGAAAACTTCACCGTTGAGCCTGCAGGCGATTCTGCATACAAGCCTGAAAGCGCCCACACCTTCGGCATGCTGCTTGGCGGCAAATGGTATAAGCTCACCGCCAGGGACGGCACTTTCAACGCAGCCGACCCTGTTGAAGCTCTTGACGTTTCAATTTTGCAAAACAATCTTATATCACCCGTTCTCGGTATTGATGACCCCAGGACAGATAAAAGAATTGATTTCGTTGGCGGAATCCGAGGCCTTGGCGAGCTTGAACGCAGAGCAAACGATGATATGTGCCTTGCGTTTTCAATGTATCCCACAACCCTGAAAGAGCTTATGGACATTGCAGATGCAGGTCAGATTATGCCGCCCAAATCAACATGGTTTGAACCCAAGCTTTTAAGCGGACTTTTTATCCACAAGCTTAAATAATCGCATCCTTTCGGGGATAAAATATTCCCGAAAGGATATTTTTATGTTAAAGGATGATTCTGTGAATAAGGTTGCTTTTTTTGATACAAAGCCTTACGATAAAATTTATTTTGATGCCCTTAAAGAAGAATACGGCATTGAAATCGAGTATTTTGAATCCAAGCTGAACCCGCGCACCGCAGTTATGGCAAAGGGGGCAAGGGGTGTTGTTGCATTTGTTAACGATGATATAAACAAAGAAACCATTTCCGTTCTCAAGGAAAACGGGGTTGAAATAATCGCTCTGCGCTGTGCAGGATATAACAATGTTGACCTTGCCGCCGCAAAGGATATTATGCCTGTTGTTCGTGTTCCGGAATATTCTCCGCATGCAGTTGCAGAGCATGCGCTCGCACTTTTGCTTACACTTGTAAGGAAAACCCACAAAGCATATATCCGCACAAGAGATTATAATTTCAGCCTGAACGGCTTTGTCGGTTTTGACCTTCACGGCAAAACGCTCGGCGTTATCGGCACGGGCAAAATCGGCATGGCTTTTATCGAAATCTGCCGCGGCATCGGAATGAACGTTATCGCTTACGACCCATATCCGTCGCAGGGATATCTTGAGTATGTTCCGCTTGAAGAGCTTTTTGAACGTTCGGATGTCATCTCTCTCCATTGCCCGCTCACAAGCGAAACCTATCACATTGTCAACAATTATTCGCTGAAATTAATGAAGGATAAGGTATTTATCATCAACACCTCAAGAGGCGCACTTATTGACACCGAGGCTCTCATTGACGGCATCAGAAGCGGCAAGGTTGGCGGCGCAGGCCTTGATGTTTATGAGGAAGAAAGCGAATTCTTCTATGAGGACTTATCCGAAAGCATTCTCAAGGACGACATCCTGTCACGTCTTATAATGATGCCTAACGTTCTTGTGACCTCACATCAGGCTTTTCTTACGCATGAAGCACTTAAGCGAATTGCGGAAATAACTCTCGGCAATCTCAAAAGCCATTTTGACGGACAACAGTTGGAAAATGAGATTGTCAAAAAGAAAAAAATAATTATCTAAATCATAATCTTTAGTTTTTCTTAACAATAATATGACATATTGCACAAAGCAACAGTTAAAGCTCTAAAATATTGTATAATTTTCGCTGATAAATCGAAAATATGCGGATATTTCTTGACTTTATGCACTTTTGACTGTATAATTATGCGTATATTATTTCCAGAGGTATTTTTTTATGAACAAAACCAAAATTTTTATAGACGGCAAGGAAGGCACAACCGGCCTTCGCATTTTTGAGCGCCTTTCATGCAGAGATGATGTTGAAATAATCACTCTCAGCGACGAGCTCAGAAAGGATACCGCGGCAAGAAAGCAGGCTCTCAACTCCTGCGACATTGCGTTTCTTTGCCTGCCTGATGCGGCAGCAATTGAGGCTATTTCTCTGATTGAAAACCCCGATGTTAAGGTTATCGACGCTTCAACGGCTCACCGCACCCTGCCCGACTGGGCTTACGGCTTCCCCGAGCTTTCATCTGCTCACCTTGAAAAAATCAAGAATTCAAAACGCGTTGCAGTCCCCGGTTGCCATGCAAGCGGATTTATTGCTCTTGTTTATCCTCTTGTCAAAGCAGGCATTCTCCCCGAAGATGCTCTTTTGACCTGCACTTCCGTAACAGGCTACAGCGGCGGCGGCAAAAAAATGATTGCTCAATATGAAAACGGCTCAAGGGAAGCTTTTCTTAACTCACCGCGCCAATACGGCTTAACGCAGGAACATAAGCATCTCAAGGAGATGAAGGCAATAACAGGCATTGAGAATTCTCCGATGTTCAGCCCCATTGTTGCCGATTTCTACAGCGGAATGGCAGTTTCCGTTCCTCTTTTTGCAAAAAACCTTTGCAATGGCAAGGGAGTTTGTGATATAATAGATGTTTACAAGAATACATATAATTCGGATTTTGTTAAATACACCGAGAATCTCGGCGAGGATGCAATGTTCTGCGCCGAAAGCATGAGCGGAAATGACGGAATGGAAATTTTTGTTCAGGGAAATGAAGAAAGAATTCTTCTGCTTGCCCGCTATGATAATCTCGGCAAGGGCGCATCAGGCGCGGCAATCGAATGCATGAATATTCTTATGGGAATTGACCCGAAAACAGGACTGAACCTCTGATTTTGAAAGGATACATAAACATGAAACAAATCCCGGGCGGCGTTTGCGCCGCAAAAGGCTTCACCGCAAGCGGAGTTCATTGCGGAATAAGAAAGAATAAAACAAAAAAGGATCTTGCTCTTATTTTTAGCGAAAAAAGAGCTAATGCCGCATGCGTTTATACAACAAACCTTGTTAAGGGCGCACCGATAACCGTAACCAAAAACAACGTTGCGGACGGCTTTGCCCAGGCTGCAATATGCAACAGCGGCAATGCAAACACTTGCAACGCAAACGGCATTGAAATCGCGGAAGAAATGTGCTCCCTTATTTCCAAGGAACTGGGAATAAACGAAAAGGATATTATCGTTGCCTCAACGGGCGTTATCGGCCAGACTCTTGACATAACACCTATCGCACAGGGCATCCCTTCGCTTGTCAAAGAACTCAAGGCAGACAGCGACGATGCAGCGGCAGCAATAATGACAACCGACACGGTTGAAAAATGCGTTTCATATTCATTTGAAATCGGCGGCGTCGAATGCAAAATCGGCGGTATTGCCAAGGGTTCGGGCATGATTCATCCCAACATGGCAACAATGCTTGTTTTTGTTACCACAGACTGCGCAATTTCGAGCAAAATGCTTCAAAAAGCTCTCAGCGAGGATGTTAAGGATTCATTTAACATGGTCAGCGTTGACGGCGACACATCAACCAATGATATGGTGTCCGTTATGGCAAACGGCATGGCAGGCAACGCGGAAATCACCGCCGAAGGCGATGATTTTGACAGTTTCTGCAAAGCTCTCGGTGCGGTTACAAAGCATCTTTGCCGCATGATTGCAGGCGACGGTGAGGGCGCAACAAAGCTTCTTGAATGCATCGTCAGCGGTGCAAATTCAAAAGAAACCGCCGTTACCGTTTCAAAATCCGTTATTTGCTCCTCGCTTTTCAAAGCAGCAATGTTCGGCGCTGATGCCAACTGGGGCAGAGTTCTCTGCGCAATCGGCTACAGCGGAGCGAATGTTGACGTTAACAAGGTTGACGTTGCTTTTAAATCCGCAGCAGGCGAAGTTGCGGTTTGCAAAAACGGCGCGGGAATTGATTTTTCAGAAGAAAAAGCCAAGGAAGTCCTTTCCGAAAAAGAAATACAGGTTCTCATATCTCTCAACAGCGGCGATTGCAGCGCAACCGCATGGGGATGCGACCTGACTTATGACTATGTTAAAATAAACGGCGATTACAGAACCTAAGGAGAAATAAAATGGAAATTTCCAACGCAATGAGAGGGCGTGTGCTTGTTGAAGCCCTCCCCTATATTCAGAAATACTCAAACAAAATTGTTGTTATCAAATACGGCGGC
>JAZRIG010000064.1:0-7810 GCA_045645145.1 Acutalibacteraceae bacterium | reverse complement strand
CAGTTATCTCCTAAGGGGCAAAACTATGGAATTCATAACAGAAATACTCAAAGGAATATGGGAAAGCTCCGGCTTCGCACTTCTTCAGTGGCAGAATGCCGTTATGATTCTTGTTTCCGTTGTATTCCTTTATCTTGCTATCGTCAAAAAATTTGAACCGCTTCTTCTTGTTCCCATTGCATTCGGCATTCTTCTTGCAAATATGCCCGGTGCAGGCCTTATGGACGACCCCACGGGACTTATGGACACAAGCAATATAGTTGAAGGTGCTCATTGGTATGATTCAGGTGTTCTGAGATTAATTTATGCAGGTGTTAAGAGCTCAATCTTCCCCTGCCTTATCTTCCTCGGAATCGGCGCAATGACGGACTTCGGTCCTCTGCTTGCAAATCCCGTCAGCCTTCTTCTCGGTGCTGCAGCACAGCTCGGCATTTATATTGCTTTTGTTATAGCAATTCTCCTCGGTTTCACACCGCAGGAAGCTGCATCAATCGCTATCATCGGCGGTGCGGACGGCCCTACGGCAATCCTTGTTGCCTCAAAGCTTGCAGGCCATCTTCTCGGCCCCATTGCTCTTGCAGCATATTCATACATGGCTCTTATTCCGCTCATTCAGCCCCCTCTCATGAAGCTTCTCACAACCGAGAAAGAGAGAAAGGTTGAAATGAAGCAGCTGCGCACCGTCAGCAAAACCGAGAAAATCATCTTCCCCGTTGTTGTTTTTGTTGTTGTTTCGCTTCTTATTCCCGATGCCGCCCCTCTCGTTGGCATGCTCATGTTCGGCAACCTTCTTAAGGAATGCGGTGTTACGGACAGACTCAGCGAAACCGCACAGAACGCACTTACCAACATCGTTACCATTTTGCTCGGTGTTACCGTAGGTGCAACCACAAACGGAACAGAGTTCCTCAAGCTTGACACAATCAAGATTGTTATTCTCGGACTTGTTGCATTTGCATTCTCAACAATCGGCGGCCTGCTTTTCGGCAAGCTCCTTTATGTTGTTACAGGCGGCAAAATCAATCCTCTCATCGGTTCTGCAGGCGTTTCCGCAGTTCCTATGGCTGCCCGTGTTTCGCAGGTTGAAGGCAGAAAATATAACCCCACAAACTTCCTGCTCATGCACGCCATGGGTCCCAACGTTGCGGGCGTTATCGGCTCAGCCGTTGCAGCAGGCTTCCTGCTCATGATGTTCGGAAAATAACGATAAAAGCACAAAATGCGTTGTCTTTTGAAAGACAACGCATTTTTTATATCCTTTTATTTAAGAAATCCGCTGATAATAACTTCTTCAGCCTCTTCCTCGTTCATGCCGAAGGTCATGAGCTTTATGAGCTGGTCATTATTGATTCTGCCGATGGCGGCTTCATGAACAATCTGAGCATCAGCCGAATTTGCGGTTATTGCAGGCACCGAACTTACGGTTGCCTCATCCATTATGATTGAGTCGCATTGAACATGAGCTCTGCATTTTGCATTTCCGATTGCGTTCGGATGGAAAATCTGCTTTGATTCGTCCTTCGCAACCGAGCGGGAAATTAACTGCGCGGAGGCATCCTCGCCGTCAAGATAAACATCAATATCAGAGCGAGCATACTGATTGCCGTGAGTCAGCAGCCTTTCCGTAACAATAAGCCTTGCGCCTGCGGCAAGATTTGCCTTTGTGTCGCGAACTGTTGAGTCAACACCCTTAATCTGAACCATTTCCATTTCACAAACGGAGTTTTCCGCCTGCTCGATAACAGTTACGGGGTTAAGAATTCTCTCTCCCTTGCCGTCACCCTCGCCGTAATGCTTTTCAACATACTTGATTCGTGCATTTTTGCCGATGTGGAAAGTGTGGATGCCGTCATGCTGCGATTTTTCATCGCCGCTGTTGTGAATTCCGCAGCCCGCAACAATCAAAACATCCGCATCGTCGCCGATGTAAAAATCGTTATAAACCAAATCGTTAACACCTGTTTCGGTTATGATAACAGGGATATGAACGCTCTCATTCTTTGTTCCGGGAGCAATGATAATATCAATTCCGGGCTTATCGGTTTTTGACACAATTTCAATGTTGGCGGTGGAACGTCTTGAATGACCCTCACCGTTTTTTCTGATATTATAAGCTCCTGCAGGAACATCGTGAAGGTCAGCAATGGATTCAAGCAATGCGCTGTCTATTCTTTCCATCAGTTATCCTCCTTGCCTCTGAAGCCGCAGTTCTCGTTGAATTCACCCATGAGTCTGGGGAAAATTTCTTCCTTGGAACCGACCTCTCTGATTTTGCCGTTTGCAATAACAACCATAACATCAGCAAGCTGCATTATTCTTTCCTGATGAGAAATAACAATAACGCTCCTGTGGCTGCCGCTGCTCATGGCCTTAAAGCTTTCAACAAGCATCGAAAAGCTCCAAAGGTCAATGCCTGCTTCGGGTTCATCAAATATTGCAACGCCGAGCTTGCGCGCCATGAGAGTTGCAATTTCTATTCTCTTGGCCTCGCCTCCGGAAAGGGAATTATCCATTTCACGGTTAAGATAATCCTTTGAGCAAAGACCGACGCTTGTCAGGTAGCCGCAGCATTCATCAACGGGAAGCTCGCTGCCCGCCGCAAGAGAAAGCAACCTGCGCACGGTAAGCCCCTTGAATCTGGGCGGCTGCTGGAAAGCATAACCTATTCCGAGCTTTGCTCTTTCGGTAACAGACATATCTGTTATATCGATATCGTTATATAATATTCTGCCGCTTGTGGGCTTTTCAATGCCCATAATAAGGCGTGCAAGAGTTGATTTTCCGCCGCCGTTCGGGCCTGTTATAACAGTAAATGCACCGTCAGGTATTTCAATGCTGACATTATCGATTATTTCCAAATCCGAGCCGTCAACATCCACTTTAAAAGAAACGTTTTCAAGCTTTAACATACATCTTTCTCCGTTTTATCCATTAATCAATTTATTATATACCATTATTATAATATTATCAATATTTATTGCTGATTTTATCTGCGCCAGAACTTCCTGTCAAGGCTTCTGAACTGCACCGCCTGGGCAATGTGATTTGATTTGATTACTTCGCTTCCCTCAAGATCGGCAATAGTTCTTGCCACACGCAAAATTTTATCATAAGCTCTTGCGGAAAAATCAAGCTTTTCAAAAACATTCTCAAGCATCACCATCGCCTGAGGGTCAGGCCTGCAGAATTCGCGGGTCATGGCAGGTGTCATTTTTGCGTTGCAGGAAACACCCGTACCCTTCAGCCTTTCCTGCTGAATTTTTCTTGCGGCATTCACTCTTTTCTTGATGTCTGCCGAGCATTCCGACGGCACCTTGCTTGAAAGCTTGTCAAAGTCAACAGGCGGCACTTCTATATGAATATCCATTCTGTCGAGCAAAGGCCCCGAAACCTTTGCAAGGTAGCGTTTAGCCGACCCATCGGGGCAGGTGCATTCTCTTTTGGGATGCCCCCTGAATCCGCAAGGGCATGGATTCATTGCGCAAACAACCATGGCTGAACACGGATATGTGAGCGATGCGTTGGCTCTGGATATTGTGACCGTTCCGTCCTCAATCGGCTGGCGCAAAACTTCCATTGATGCGCGCGAAAACTCGGGAAGCTCATCAAGGAACAAAACGCCGTTGTGTGAAAGCGATATTTCTCCGGGGCGCGGGATACCGCCGCCGCCTGAAAGACCTGCTGGCGAAACGGTGTGATGAGGCGCTCGGAAAGGTCTCTCCCTTATCAGCGAAACACCCTCGGGCAGCGCGCCTGCTATTGAATAAAGCTCCGTTGTCTGCAAGCTCTCCTCAAAGGTCATGTCGGGCAGGATTGAAGGCAATCTTTTGGCAAGCATGCTTTTGCCCGACCCCGGAGGGCCCACCATGATTATGTTATGGCCGCCTGCTGCGGCAATCTCAAGCGCATACCGCGCCTCCTGCTGACCCTTAACATCCCTGAAATCGGGCAGCGGCTCGCGGAAGAGTTCTTCATTATAAATATCATATTTAACGGGTGTGAGCAGCTCTTCGCCCTTTAAATGCTTTATAACCTGTGTAACATTCTCAACGGCATAAACATCAATGCCCTCAACAACCGAGCTTTCAAGCGCATTGGCAGCAGGAACAAAAACTTTTTTGATTCCGCTCTTTTTTGCCCTGATAACCATGGGCAAAACGCCGTTGACATGGCGCACTATTCCGTCCAGCGAAAGCTCGCCAACAAACGCGCAGTCGTCAAGATTGCACCGAAGCTGTTCCCCTGCGCGAAGAATTGCAATGAGTATCGGCAAATCATAAACAGGCCCCTCCTTGCGGATATCGGCAGGCGAAAGGTTAATTGTTATTCGGCTTTGAGGGAAAGAATAGCCGCTGTTTTTGATTGCGGAGCGCACTCTGTTGCGCGATTCGTTAACCGCCGTATCAGGCAAGCCGACAAGGTCAACGCGCGGCAAACCCTGGCCATAGTCAACCTCAACGCCGACCATATAGCTGTCAATGCCGAAAAGACCCATGCTGTTGATTCGCGCAAACATATTCTCACCTCCGTATATGTTTATAATATCACAGCCGACAAAAAAAGACAATAGAAAAAGCCGCGCTTCCCAAAGGAAACGCGGCAGTAAAATTTTATCAGTCAAGCTTTGCTTTCAGATAGTTGTCATAGAAATCCTTAACGCCTGCATAGAAATCGTCAACGGTGCCGTCATTCTTCATGATGTAGTCAGCCATTTTTTCGCTCTCGCTGGTGTGGAAGATTTCCTCTTCGTGAAGGTCATTCTCACGAAGCTTTTCAATGCTCTTGCCGTCTCTCTCGGAGCCTCTTGCAAGCATTCTCTGATAACGAACCTCATCATCGCTGATAACAACGTCAACAAGAACAAACTTGTCGCCGAATGCCTTTTTGAAAACCTCAATATCTGAGGGAGGACGAATGCCCGAAACAAGGAAGTTGGGGCTGTCTGATTCCTTAATCTTCTTAACAATCATTTCGGGGAAGAAGGTCTGGCCGTTAGCGGTCATATACTTCTTTGAGGTTGCGTGAAGATTGTCGCGAGTAAGCTCAAGGCCGTCATTGGCAGCAAGCTCTCTGACAACATCGCCGATTGAAATCATGGGGAAACCGTAAGTCTTTGCAACATATTCAAGGAAGAAATCCTTGCCTGTGCCGTTTTTGCCGACAGCAGCTAAAACCATTGTAATTACCTCCAAATATTTGTTAGTTAAATTTTACATTATTAGCATGAGTTTGTCAACGGATTTTTATTTTGTAACCCTTCTGACATCTTCCTCTTTTCCGAGCACAAGAAGGTGTTCGTCCTTTTCAAAACAGCTTTCGCCCGAAATAACGGGAGTTACCACTCCGTTTTTCTTTGTGGCAAGCACCGCAAGATTATATTTAACCCTGAAATTCAGCTCTTTGACCGTTTTGCCCACCCATCTGTCAAGCACATCAATTTCATAAATTGAATATTCGCTGCCGAGGTTAATATAGTCAAAAATATGCTCGCTGCTTTCTCTGACGGCGAATCTCTCGGCCATGTTCTTTTCAGGATAGATAACGGCATCCGCGCCGTTGCGAAGCAGGAATTTCTCCTGAATATCCCTGTCCGCCTTGCTGATAACTCTTTTTGCTCCGCATTCCTTGAGAAGGCTTGTGATTTCAAGGCTGTTCTGGAAATTTTCACCGATGCAGACAAAGCAAGTGTCAAACGACGGAATATCGAAGGTTTTGAGCACTTCAATGTTAGTGCAGTCGCCGATTTTTGCGCTCACAACATAGGGCAGCATGTCTTCAACGGCTTCTTCTCTTTCGTCCACTATCATAATTTCGCAATCCATCCTTGCAAGGCTCTGGCAAAGATGATGGCCGAAATGACCCATGCCGATTATTAAAAATGATTTCATATTTTCACCTTATCCTATTGTGATTTTTTCTCTTGGATTTTTAACGGGCGGAGCAGCCTTCTTTTCCATAAGAGCAAGTGCAAACGAAACGCTGCCGACCCTGCCGCAGAACATAAGGAACGCAACAATCATCCTTGATGCCGTTGCAAGGTCTCGCGTTATGCCCGTTGTCATGCCGACCGTACCGATTGCGGATGCACATTCAAAAATAACATCGCCGATATCAAGCGCAGGCTGCATGGCGAGAATTGCAATAACGCCGAAAATTGCAAGGCTCAGGTTTGTGAACACAACAGAGCTTGCCTTATGAATTGCATCCTTTTCAAGCCTCCTGCCGAAAATACCCTTTGACTGCCTGCGCGTTATGCCGTTAAAGGTTGAAATCGCTATAACCGCAAGAGTTGTTGTTTTGATACCGCCTGCGGTTGAGCCGGGCGAACCGCCGATAAACATGAGGATTACAGTCAGAATTTTGCTCGCAGGGGAAAGGGCAGCGGTGTCGGTTGAGTTCATTCCCGCAGTTCGTGCGGTTACGGAATCAAAAATCGCATTGAGCAGGCTGTCGCCAAAACCGAGACCGTCATTAGTGAAATTCCTTTCAAAAGCGAAGAAAAGCACCGTAGGAATTACAAGCAGAATTGCCGTAACCGTCAGCACAATTTTTGTGTGGAGCTGATATCTTTTGAGTTTCAGCTTTTTCTTGCTTATATCGTCCCAGACAAGGAAGCCGATGCCGCCAATTATAATCAGGGCAGAGACGGTAAGAATAACAACCCAGTCATCCGAAAAACCAACAAAAGATGAATACGGCTCGTAAACACCCATGAGGTCAAATCCTGCGTTGCAGAATGCGGAGATTGAATGAAAAACAGAATACCATATTCCCCTGCTCCAACCGAAGCGCGGAATAAACCTTGTTGCGAGCAGCAGCGCACCTGCACCCTCAAAAATCGCTGTGCCTGCGATGATTTTCCGTGTCAGGTTTTTAATGCCTCCGATATGCTCGGTGTTAATGCTTTCAACCATGATTTCGCGCTCACGCAAACCCATTTTTCGCTTAAGGAGCATTGAAAACATGGTTGCAATAGTCATAAAGCCGAGGCCGCCAATCTGAATGAGGCAGATTATAACAATCTGTCCGAAAAGAGTCCAGCTTGTTGCGGTGTCAAGCACGATAAGCCCCGTAACGCATGAGGAAGAAACTGCGGTAAACAAAGCAGGCACAAAGCCTGCGCTTTCTCCGCTCCGCGAAGCAAAAGGAAGCATCAGCAACAGAGTGCCGATAATAATTATTGAAATATAGCCCAAAGCTATGATTCTTGTTTGAGAAAACTTTCGTTTCATATATAAAACCTCTTAATTTTATATATCAAATATTAACATATATAACAGCGCATTTCAACATATTTAATGCATCGTATATCAAAAGAAAAACGGGCGCACACATCGGCGCGCCCATATAATCTGCTGTTTTTATCTTTGAACTCTGCCCGAGCCGTCGCCGCCTGCAAGTTTCTCAACTTCGGAAACAGTCACTCTGTTGAAATCGCCTTCAACCGAATGCTTGGGCGCCGATGCCGCAACCGCAAATTCAATTGCTGCCTGAGTATCCTTGCCGCTGAGAAGAGCATAGATGAGGCCGCCGCCGAAGCTGTCGCCGCCGCCGACTCTGTCAACTATATGAAGATGATATTCCTTTGAGAAGCAATAGTTCTCGCCGTCATAGAGCATGCCTGCCCAGTCATTGTCGCTGGCGGAAATTGAAGTTCTGAGAGTGATTGCAACCTTTTCAAAGCCAAATTTGTCAGCAAGCTGCTTTGCAACGGATTTGTAGCCCTCTTTGTTGAGCTTGCCGCCATAGATATCGGTGTTTTCAGCCTCAATTCCGAAAACATCCTTTGCATCCTCTTCGTTGGAAATGC
>JAZRIG010000063.1:0-14711 GCA_045645145.1 Acutalibacteraceae bacterium | reverse complement strand
CATATTCATTAAATCCGCACACATTACAGAAGCAGATAAAAGTTTGTTCATTATCCGTCACACCTTATTAATTGAAATTTTTTCAAATTCATCATATCATATCTTCCTTCAAAAGTCCAATAATTTATATTGTCATCTTTTAAATATTAATTTTGCCTGTATCACAAAGCCTGAATAAAGCTTCAGCGACATAAATTGATTGACAGGCATTATTTCAAATGATAAAATTAAATATAAATAAAGTATTTGAGGTGAGTGTATGTTTGAAACATTTTTAACTGAGGTTTTGAAGCTTGCGCCCAGGCAGATGTGGGGCGTTGAACAGCTGACATACTATATGTCAGAAATATTTACATCATTTTCTCCTAAAAGGATTGTTGCTTCATTCCTTGCGATAATCGAACTTTTCGGTGTGATAATTTTTGATACGCCTACTACGCCCAGAGGTCAGACATTTGATTTATCAGGCTACAGCCTTGTTTTTGAGGATGAATTTGAAAGCGAAACCCTCAACACGGATGTTTGGGAATACAGGGGCAGCGGCCCGCGCAGAGGCGGATTCAATGCCGAAAGTCAGGTTAGAGTTAAAAACGGAAATATGATAATGACAGGTGAATATTTGACCGACGGTATGTATGGCGAGGGTTGGTACACCGGCATGATAAAGCTCAAGGAAAGATATTGCAAGGGATATTTCGAAATACGCTGTATCGTTAATGCCGAGCCTGCCTTCTGGTCAGCCTTTTGGCTTCAGGCAGATTCGCCCTATACCGCTTCTGTTTCAAAGGGCGGCATAGGCGGAGCTGAGATTGATATTTTTGAATCAATCAGTTCAAACGACTTGGCCGGCAAGAATTCGGTTTCGCAGACTATTCATTGCGCAGGTGTTGACGGTGTGCAGGAAGGTTTTCAGTCCAACTTGCTTGGCTTCTTCTATGGCAACAATATTTATAAGGAATATAATACCTACGGCTTAGAGTGGACTGATGATGAATATATTTTCTATATCAACGGTGTTGAAACGCGCCGTACATCTTTCGGCAACGGAGTATCCGAGGTTCCTGAGGATGTTATTGTTTCACTTGAAATTCCTGCAGAGGAACTTCTTGCAGAGCTTAACAAAGAAACTTATAAAACAGAGTATATTGTTGACTATGTGAGGATTTATCAGAAATAAGCTTGGGTTGGCATTGCGAATATTCAATATTAAAGGAGAATAAAAATGAATGCAATACTCTGCAGAGCAACCGCTTTTTTTGCATCAATAATAATGTTTATATGTTCTGCATTAAGCATTCCTTGCTATCCTATGGGCGAAAAACTTGATATGAGCAAGTTTACCGAAACCTTTACCGAGGATTTCAACGGCGAGCTTAACCGCAGCGTGTGGTCAGGCCATTATCAGTACGGCACCAAGACTGAAGATAGAAAAGGATGCTATTGGAATCAGTATCTTGCATACACAAAAAACGGTAATCTTATTATTCCGGTAACATATCTTAAAGAAGGCATGGGCGGCGAAGGAGCAGGCTGGTATACGGCTGGTATCGACACCGATTCCGATTCACCTAACGGCTTCAGCCAGAAATTCGGATATTTTGAGTGCCGCTGCATTCTCCCCAAGGGGGCGGACGTATGGAGCGCGTTTTGGCTCATGAACGAAGGCGTTTATAACGAAAACGGAACCGGCACCGACGGAACGGAGATTGATGTTTTTGAGAGCGACCGATATGAAAAAATGCTTTTTAAAAACAGCGTTTCATCCAACCTTCATTATGACGGCTATAACGATGCCCATCAGAAGATGGGAGCAAAGGCATTTCTCATCAAAAATAATCCTTATGAGGAATTTAATACCTATGGCCTTGAATGGAATGAAAACGAATATATATTTTATATCAACGGAGTCGAAACTTTCCGAACTGATTTCGGTGGTGTGAGCCAAAATGAAGAGTATCTTATTCTTTCCGTCGAAATGCGTGGAGAAAACGGTATTCCTGCCGAAAGGGAAAATGTTGCTGCCGCAGATGCGCAGTTCATCGTTGATTATGTAAAGGTTTATCAATACAAATAAAGATTAATAATTCATGGCAAATCAGAGGGATAAAAGGCATATAAATAAGTGAAGGGAAGTGTTGCTTATGGATTCAGGTTTTGTTGAGGTTATTAAAGTTATACTTATCGGAATTATTGAAGGGATAACGGAGTGGCTGCCGATAAGCAGCACGGGTCACATGCTGATTTTTGATGCATTTATCCCGCTTAAAATGAGCGAAGACTTCAAGGAAATGTTCTTTGTTGTTATACAGCTTGGAGCAATAATGGCTGTTGTTTCAATGTTTTGGAAAAAGATGTTTCCGTTCGGAATATCCGAAAAAAAGCTCGAAATAAAAAAGAATATAATTATGATGTGGTTGAAGGTTGCCGTTGCCTGTCTTCCTGCAGCGATACTCGGATTTCTTTTTGATGATTTTCTTGAAGCTTATTTTGGGAATGCATTCACAATTTCGCTTATGCTCATCCTTTACGGTGTTGCGTTTATACTGATAGAAAACCATAATAAAAAAAGAAAACCAAAGATAACTTCAATTAATCTGATTGATTATAAAACAGCAATAATAATCGGCTGCTTTCAAGCGCTCTCGATGATTCCCGGAACATCGCGCTCAGGCGCAACAATAGTCGGAGCCTTGCTTATCGGAGTTTCAAGAACGGCAGCGGCGGAATTTACTTTCTTTTTAGCTGTGCCGACAATGCTCGGAGCAAGTCTTTTAAAGCTCGTTAAATTCGGCTTTGATTTCAGCAGTTCGGAAGCAGTTGCTCTGATTATCGGCATGGCGGTGGCGTTTGTTGTGTCACTTGCAGCCATAAAGTTCCTTATGGATTATGTCAAAAAGCATGATTTCAAGGTTTTTGGTTGGTATAGGATAGTTCTCGGAGCGGTAGTTATTCTTGTTTCGGCATTAACTGAAAATATATAAAAAAGGCTGTAACTTCGGTTACAGCCTTTGGTTTTTATTTACTTGCATCGTTCTGACGAATCTCAACTCGTCTTACCTTGCCGCTGAAGGTTTTGGGAAGCTCGTCCACAAATTCGATTATTCGCGGATATTTATAAGGAGCGGTGTTTGCTTTGACATAAGATTGAAGCTCCTTAACAAGCTTTTCCGTGCCATGGAAACCGGGGCGAAGAACAACAGTTGCCTTAACAACAAAGCCTCTTACGGGGTCAGGAACGCCCGTAACGGCAACCTCAAGCACAGAGGGATGCTCCAGCATAACGCTTTCAATCTCAAAGGGGCCGATTCTGTAGCCGGAGGATTTGATAACATCGTCGTTTCTTCCAAAATAAACGAATCTGCCTTGCTCATCTCTGTATGCAAGGTCACCGGTGTGGAAAAAGCCGTTTCTGTATGCATCGGCGGTTTCTTCTTCGCTGAAGTTATAGCTTGCAACAACGCCGCAGGGATGCTCGGCAGGCGAGGGGGCTTTGATGCAAATTTCGCCTATTGTTCCGCGCTGACAGTGGTTGCTGTCTTCGTCAAGAATATGAACCTTAAGTCCCGGTGCGGGGAAACCGATTGCTCCGGAAACGGGTTTGGTCCAAGGATAAAGTGTGCAGATGCTGACAGGTGTTTCGCTCATGCCAAAGCCTTCGTGGATTTCAAGACCCGTTGCTTCTTTCCATTTGTTGAATATGTCCGCATTGAGTGCTTCGCCTGCGGTGCAGCAATGGGTGATGGAAGAAAGGTCATATTTGCTTACGTCATTTTGAAGCATGAGGCGATACATTGTGGGCGGCACACAGAAGGTTGTAACCTTGTATTTTTCAAGCTTGGAGAGGATATCCGCGCCGTCAAATTTATCAAAATCATAAACAAGGTTGGCGGTTTCACCCATCCATTGGCCGTAGTACTTGCCCCAGAGTGATTTTGCCCAGCCTGAGTCGGAAACGGTGAAATGAAGCCCTCCGTCAACCACACGGTGCCAGAACACGCCTGTCATAATATGACCGAGAGGATATTTGAAATCGTGGGCAATGATTTTGGGGTAGCCTGTTGTGCCGGAGGAGAAGTTGATGATCATGGTGTCATCAACCGTGGTGTCTGCTTCGCCGGTAGGTCTTGACCAGGTTTCGTCTGCCTTTTCAAAGCCTTCCTCAAAGTCAATCCAGCCTTCAACGGCCTTGTGCTTTGTTACGAACTTCTTTTCGATTGTTTCGTATTCATCTTTTCTGTCATCAAAATATTCGGTGCAGTTGTCGTCGCCCGTAATGATGGCATATTTGATTTTTGCTTTGTTGCAGCGGTAAACATAGTCCTTGCCCTTGAGCATGTTGGAAGCGGGCACCATGATTGCGCCTATCTTGTTGAGCGCAAGGGTGATAATCCAGAAAAGGTAGCTTCTTTTAAGAATAAGAAGAACAGGGTCACCCTTTTTTACACCTTCTGAAACAAGGTAGTTTGCAGCCTTGTCTGAAAGGCGCTTCATGTCGCCGAAGGTGAACCTTTTTTCTTCGCCGATGTTGGAAATATACAGAAGGGCGAGCTTATCAGGCTTTTCCGTTCCGAGAACGTCAACAACATCGTAAGCAAAGTTAAAGGAGTTTTCGTAAGTGATTTTAAAGTTTTCCTGGCAGTCCTTGAGTGAAACGAATGAATCTCTTGATCTGCCGATAAATTTTTCGTAAATAGCCATTTTTGACTCCCGATTGATTATTTATTTAAGTACGAGCGCAATAAACTGAGCCTGAGTCTCACCCACGTTTTTGTGAGCGTGGGGGATTGTGGAATCAAAATATGCGCTGTCGCCTTCGTTAAGCTCATAGCAGATATC
Source organism: Acutalibacteraceae bacterium (assembly GCA_045645145.1). GTDB lineage: Bacteria > Bacillota > Clostridia > Oscillospirales > Acutalibacteraceae > CAG-177. The sequence goes on along the minus strand of JAZRIG010000063.1, from coordinate 9,875 downwards.
GCCGATATAGAGAAGAAGGCTGCCTGAAATAACATAATCAAATTCCTGGCCCTCGTGTTCATCCATAACAGGGGGATTGCCTGAAGGGTCGATTTTAACCAAAAACGGCTCTGCTTTTTTGGATTTGAATGTGTATGCAAGATGCTGGAATTCATATCCGGGGTTGCGGTTAACAACATAACCTTTGCCTTTTTTAACAACCGTGCAGGTTGAAAGGCGGGGAGATTCGCCGCTGATGATATCAAGAATATCAACTCCGAGAATCAAAGCGATGTTGTTAAGTGTGCTGATGGCAAAATCATATTCGCCGTGTTCAAATGCGATATAGTTTTCTTCGGAAATTTCAAGCCTTTCAGCCATTTCCGATGCTGAAATGTCGCAGGTTTCGCGAAGGGAAGCAACTCGCAAACCGATTTCTTTCAATTCAAGCATGTGGGTTCCTCCTTGCGGTTAATTAATAATTATATCCAAGCTCAACAGCTTTGATATTAAGTTCAATAAGATGTTGTTTCTTTGCAGGGACAAGCTTTGCCATTGTTTTTTCAACGTTCTCATAGGGCATAACGCCTGCTTTTGCGATAACGTGGCCTATCATAATCATGTTTGCAAGGCCGGGAAGATTTTCATCTGAAGCAAGCTTTGTTGCGGGGATGCAGTACACATCAACATCTTCTCTTTCAACCTTGCGATCGATGAGCGAGCTGTCAACAAAAATCTTTGCGCCGGGAACTGCCGAAGCCTCAAACTTATCAAGCGAAGGCAGGTTCATTGCAATAAGAACATTGGGATTGGAAACGATGGGGGAGCCGATTTTTGTGTCGCTGAGAATAACAGAGCAGTTGCAGGTGCCGCCTCTCATTTCGGGGCCGTATGAAGGAAGCCAGCTTACTTCCTTGTCCTCAAGAAGGCCGTCATAAGCAAGGAATTTGCCGGAGAAAAGAATGCCCTGACCGCCGAAACCGGCAAGAAGAATTTCATGTGTCATGATTATTCAGCCTCCTTTTCTGCAGTTTTATCCTTGTAAACACCGAGAGGATAATAAGGAATCATGTTTTCCTCAAGCCATTCAAGAGCTTTGTCAGGCTTGAGACCCCAGTTTGTGGGGCAGGTGGAGAGAACTTCAACAAGCGAGAAGCCTTTGCCTTCAAGCTGATTCTGGAAAGCTTTTTTGATAGCTTTCTTTGCATTCTTAACGTTCTTAACATTGTTAACGGCAACTCTTTCAAGATATGTTGCGCCGTCAACGTTTGAAAGAAGCTCGCAAACCTTTACGGGCAGACCGACTGTTTCGGGGTTTCTGCCGTAAGGTGAAGTCTGAGTAATCTGACCGGGGAGAGTGGTGGGAGCCATCTGGCCGCCTGTCATGCCGTAGATTGCATTGTTAACAAAGATGATTGTTATGTTTTCGCCTCTTGCTGCAGAATGAACTGTTTCGGCAGTGCCGATTGCGGCAAGGTCGCCGTCGCCCTGATAGGTGAAAACAATGTTTTCGGGCAGAGAGCGTTTAACGCCTGTTGCAACGGCAGGAGCTCTGCCGTGAGCAGCTTCTATCATATCGCAGTTAAAATAATTGTATGCAAAAACGGAGCATCCAACGGGTGCAACGCCTACTGTTTTTCCTTCGATGCCGAGTTCGTCAATAACTTCTGCAACAAGGCGGTGAATAATGCCGTGTGTGCATCCGGGGCAATAATGAAGGGGGACATCGGCAAGTGCCTTGGGTTTTTCAAAAACTATCATTATTTGTCACCTCCGACGGAATTTGCTTTGTTGATTGAATTGAGAACGTCCTCTGTTGTGGGAATCATGCCGCCGACTCTGTTGCAAAGAAGAACGGGTTTCTTGCAGCGGATTGCAAGCTCAACGTCCTCAATCATCTGACCCATTGAAAGCTCAACGCTGATAAATGCCTTAACCTTGTCGGCAGCAGCATTAAGAACAGCCTTGGGGAAGGGCCAAAGAGTGATGGGGCGAATCATACCAACCTTGATGCCTGCTTCGCGTGCCTTGTCTATTGCGTTCTGAGAAACTCTGGCTGCAACACCGTAAGCAACGATGCAGATTTCGGCATCTTCCATGCGGTATTCGTCATACATAACTTCGTTTGCTTCAATCTGTGCATAGCGCTCATAGCGTTCGAAGTTGTATTTTTCAAGTTCTTCAGGCTGGATGAACAATGAGTTAACAATGTTATGCTCACGTTCGCACTTTGTGCCGCATGCAGCCCAATTTGACTTGTCATATTCTTTAACTTCGCCCATTTCAAGAGACACGGGTTCCATCATCTGGCCCATTGTGCCGTCGGAAAGGAGCATTGCGGGCATTCTGTATTTATCAGCCAGGTCAAAGCCTTTGAATGTAAGGTCAACCATTTCCTGAACGGAAGCGGGAGCAAGAACGATGAGCTTGAAGTCGCCGTGGCCTGCACTCTTTGTTGACTGGAAATAGTCGGACTGTGAGGGCTGGATGCCGCCAAGGCCGGGGCCGCCTCTCTGAACGTTGATAATAAGAGCGGGAAGGTCTGAGCCTGCAAGGTATGAGATGCCTTCGCTCTTGAGTGCGATTCCGGGGCTGGAGCTTGAGGTCATTGCTCTTTTGCCTGCAGCAGCTGCGCCGTAAATCATGTTGATAGCGGCAATTTCGCTTTCAGCCTGAAGGAATGTTCCGCCGATAACAGGCATTCTTTTTGCCATATATGCGGCAATTTCTGTTTGAGGTGTTATGGGATAACCGAAGTAGTGGCGGCAGCCTGCCATTATTGCAGCTTCCGCAAGAGCTTCGTTACCTTTCATCAAAACTTTTTCAGCCATTATTCTTTCTCCTTACTTTGCAACGGTGATTACGCAGACGGGGCACATGGTCGCGCAGAATGCGCAGCCGATGCATGCTGCCTGGTCTGTGATGCCTGCGGGGTGATAGCCCTTGGCATTGATTTCGTCTTTAAGGAGTGCCACGATTTTTTTGGGGCAAGCTCCTACGCAAAGGCCGCAGCCCTTGCAGCGGTCGGTATTAAAGGTTACTTTTGCCATAAATCTTCCTCCTGTTTTGCCCACGATTGCTTAACAAAAAGCTTTATCGCAGAGCAATTAACAACTTTTTCTTTGAGAATATCGTATAAATCTTCTTTTACGGTGGTCATTCTTATCGGTAGGCTGCTCGCCTTTGAGATTTCTACGGCATAGGCGTTTGATGCAATAACATCATCAGCAGTTGTTTCATCTCCGAGATTGGAATTGTTGACTATGCCTGTGAATTTCATTTGGCAAGCCGCTTCGATTTCCCTCATAACATCAAGAGTTGAGGCGCAGTCACGGGTAAGCGGTCTGTATTTATTAATGACAAACAGCATTTCGTAATCGTTTTCTTCAATGATTGCAGGTGCGTACCTGCCCATTGCAAGAGCGCCTCTGTCATCTCCGCCAACATCAATAACGGCTCTGAGTTCTCTGTTATCGATTATTGAATAAGCCTCGGACGGCATGGCGGGAACGTCGACATTTGAGTTCGCATATTCGGAGGAAATCAGGTGAATTCCTCTTGCTTCAAGCTGCTTTTCGCTGTCTTTTGAGCGAAAATACGGGTTAACAATGTCAAGATCGGCAATTACAACTCTGTCAAACTCTTCTTTAAGCTGAAGAGCATAGTTGACTGCAATGTTGGTTTTGCCGCTGCCGTAATGACCCGCAAATATTGTGATTCGCTTGCTTTTCATATTAAAGAACTGTTACCCAGCCGAACTTATCTTCAACCGTGCCGCCCTGAATACCTGTTACGGTGTCATAGAGCTTCTGGCTGATTTCACCGATTTCGCCGCCGTTGATGGTCATAACATCATCCTTGTAGCGAAGCTTGCCGACGGGTGAAATAACAGCTGCTGTGCCTGTGCCGAAGCATTCTTCAAGAGCGCCGCTCTTCTGAGCCTCAAGAAGTTCATCAACGGAAATCTTTCTTTCTTCAACGGGAAGACCCCAGCTCTTGCAAAGCTCAATAACCGAGTTTCTTGTTATGCCGGGAAGAATGCTGCCGTTGAGCATGGGTGTAACAATTGTGCCGTTAATCTTGAAGAAGATGTTCATTGCGCCGACTTCTTCAATATATTTTCTCTCAACGCCGTCAAGCCAGAGAACCTGTGAATATCCGTCGTCGTGAGCCTTAACCTGAGCTGCGAGGCTGGCTGCGTAGTTGCCGCCTGTTTTTGCAAAGCCCATGCCGCCCTTAACTGCTCTTACATAGTCATCCTCAATCCAGATGCCTACAGGAGCAAGACCGCTTGAATAGTAAGCGCCTGAGGGGGAGAGGATAACGATGAAAAGATAAGTCTTTGAGGGAGCAACGCCAAGGAAGTCATCGGTTGCAATGATGAAGGGACGGATATAAAGAGAAGTGCCGGGAGCGGAGGGAATCCAGTCTCTGTCAACATTAACGATTTCACTTACCGCCTGAACAAAATCCTCAACGGGAAGTTCGGGGATGCAAAGGCGTTTGTTGGTGGCATTGGTTCTCTTTGCGTTCATGTCGGGGCGGAAAAGGCGGACTTCGCCGTCGGCTCCTTTGTAGGCCTTGAGACCTTCAAACATTTCCTGGCCATAGTGGAAAACCATGCAAGCGGGGGAAAGGGAGAGATTTCCGTAAGGAACTATACGGGGATCATGCCAGCCCTGACCTTCGGTGTAATTCATGATAAACATGTGGTCGGTGAAAATCTTGCCGAAGCCGAGGTTGTTTTCATCGGGCTTCTGCTTCGGAGCGGTTGTTCTCTCAATTTTGATATTTAACATATTTAAACACCCTTTCAGTAATAGTTGGTTAAATTTATTTTGAAAGACCGAGCTTTTGAGCAAACTCTTCTCTCATTTTGTATTTCAGAATCTTGCCTGCGGCATTCTTCGGGAAGGACTCCACAAACTCAATGTAGCGGGGAACCTTGTGCCTTGCCATGTGGGACTTGATATAGTCCTTCATTTCTTCTTCAGTCATGGAACGGCCTTCTTTAAGAATAACACATGCCATGATTTCCTCGCCGTAGCGTTTGTCCGGCACACCGATAACCTGAACATCCTCAACATTATCGTGAGTGAAGATGAATTCCTCGATTTCACGCGGATAGATGTTTTCACCGCCGCGGATGATCATATCCTTAAGTCTGCCGGTGATGAGATAATATCCGTCGGGACGTCTGCAAGCGATATCGCCGCTGTGAAGCCAGCCGTCCTTATCGATTGCGGCTTCGGTTGCCTTAGGCATCTTATAATAGCCTTTCATTATATTGTAGCCTCTTGCAACAAACTCGCCGTTTTCGCCGTCGGGCAAATCCTCGCCGGTTTCGGGGTCAATAATCTTGCACTCAACGTTGGGGAATGCCTTGCCGACGGTTTCCGTTCTGTCTGCAAGCGATTCGCTGACCTCGCCCATTGTGCATCCGGGGGAAGCCTCTGTTTCGCCGTAAACGCTGAGGATTTCTGTCATATTCATCTCAGCGGCTGCGCGCTTCATGAGGTCGGGCGGGCAGTTGGCACCTGCCATAATACCTGTTCTCATATATGAGAAATCGGTTTTGGCAAAGTCTTCGTGTTGGAACATTGCAATGAACATGGTGGGAACACCGTTAAAGCAGGTAATATGCTCCTGATGAACACATGCAAGCGATGACTTGGCTGAGAAATAGGGCAGGGGGCAGAGCGTGCCGCCGTGAGTCATCATGGAAGTCATCGAAAGAACCATGCCGAAGCAATGGAACATCGGAACCTGAATCATCATTCTGTCTGCGGTGGACATGTCCATTCTGTCACCGATGCATTTGCCGTTGTTAACAATATTGTAATGAGTGAGCATAACGCCCTTGGGGAAGCCTGTTGTGCCGGAGGTATACTGCATGTTTGCAACATCGTGGCAGTCAACTGCTGCTGCTCTGCGATAAACTTCCTCAACAGGAACTCTGACAGCCATATCCATGGCTTCCTCCCAGGTGAGGCAGCCCTTTTGGCGGTAGCCGACTGTAATAATATTGCGAAGGAACGGAAGCTTGCGGCAGTGAAGCGGCTTGCCGGGCACTGCTACTTCAAGCTCGGGGCAAAGTTCAGCAATGGACTGAGCATAGTTTGAATCCAGACAGGATTCTATTGTGATAAGAGTGTGAGTATCGGACTGTCTTAACAGATACTCAATTTCGTGGATTTTATAAGCTGTGTTAACCGTAACAAGAACAGCGCCGATTTTGGTTGCGGCCCAGAAGGTTATGAACCACTGGGGAAGGTTTGTGAGCCAAACGGCAACCTTGTCGCCCGGCTTTACGCCAAGAGCGATAAGCGCGCGTGCGCAGTTATCAACGTCATCTCTGAACTGTGAATAAGTTCTTGTGTAATCAAGTGTTGTGTATTTATAAGCGAGCTGGTCGGGGAATTTCTCAACCATGATGTCGAGCACTTCTGAGAAAGTTTTGTTAATGAGCTTATATTTTTCCCAAACAAATTTGCCCGAGCCGCTTCTGTTAGTGTAAAGAAGCTCTTCGCTTTTTTTCTTGTTATCATACACGCTGATTGAGTTAACAAAATGCGGGAACACGATGTCGGCAATGCCGAAATCCTCCATGGTTTCGGGCTGGCATTCATAGGAAAGGAAGCCGTCATAGTTAACTGAATCAAGTGCGCGCAGCATTGTGCCGATGGGCAAGCTGCCTTCGCCGACAAGTCTGTATTTAACTTCGCCGTTTTCAACCACGGAGTCTTTAACGTGAACATGTTTAATATACGCGCCGAGGTTGGTGATTGTGGTGTCGGGGTCTTCATTAAAATCTCTGTAAGGATGATTAATGTCCCAAAGAGCTGCAAGATAGTCGCAGGCGAAAACGTTAAGCAGGTCGCGAAGTCTGGAGGTATCTGCATAAATACCCACAGTTTCAACAAGCAGAGCAACGTTATCCTGCTCAGCCTTTTCAATAAGTCGGCCGATAAGTGAAATAACGGTTGAATCCTCTGCTTTTTTGTCGTCGCCCGTGCCGTAGGCATGGATTCTGACGTAAGGGCATCTTATTCTTGCGGCAATTTCAATTGCTGTTGCTATTTCTTCATACCCTTCTTCCGCTGTTTTGCCGTCCGCAATGTTGCAGAAGGTATCAAGGCAGGGGATTGAAAGCGAGTTTTCGCGAAGTTTGTGAACGGTTGCTGATGAATTCTGTTTATTGAAAGGTGCATCGGAGCCGGTGAACCTATCGTCTGTTATGTTGTGGATTTCGATTCCCGAAAATCCGAGTTCGTTGGCAGTGCTTACAAATTCAGGCCATGAAAGCTCCTGCCATCCGTTTGTTGAAAATGACAGTTTCATATTGCTTTCTCCTCATAAACGATTTTGTTAAGTGCATTGATATAAGCAACGATGCTGGCACCGATAATATCGGTTGAAACACCTTTGCCCGAATAAAGCTTGCCGTTGGAGCGGAGTTTAACAAGAGCTTCGCCCATTGCTTCGCGTCCTTCGGTAACAGACTGAATCTGGAAGTCATCAAGCTCATAATGATGGCCGATTATCTGCTCAATTGTATGGAAAGCAGCGTCAATCGGGCCGTCACCCATGCAAACCGCTTTGAGAGTTCTGTTGCCTTTTTCAAGAATAATGTTGGCTGTTGAGGAAATAACGTTTCCTGCATTTATAACATAGCTCTGAAGTCTGTATGTTGGAGGAACCTGATGAGCAACGTTTGCGATGATTGTATCAAGCTCTTTTGAACCGACCTGCTTTTTTGCGGCAACAATCTTAAAAGACTCAAATACCTTCGCGGTATCATCCTCAGAAAGCTCGTAGCCAAGAGTAACAATGGCGTTGCTGACTTTCGCAATGTCGGCGGTGTCATCAAGAAGAACGGTGCTTCCGTATTCTCCTGAGCCTTCAGAAGCCGCAAGGCTCTTGTGTGTTTCGCTTGTCATGCGGAGAATCTGATTTGCGGAATGATTTATTGCCATTGAGTTGACGCTGTAACCAACGTCAAGGGTATGGCCCTTAACCTGAAGAGCTTTCATGATTTGCTCAAGGTCGGTCATTGCTTCGCTGCCCACGCAGGTCTTAATTTGTGATGCCCCTGCACCAATACAGGCGAAAACACAGGAGTTTGCCATGTTGAGAGCGTTGCTGCATTCAACGCTGACGGTGATTTCTTTAGTTGCCGGAACTGCAACACAAAGTTCTTCAACAAGAGATGCAAATTCGGTGGGAAGAAGAGCTCCTGCAGTGTCGCATATTGTAACGGTTTTTGCTCCGTTTTCAATTGCAATTCCGACTGCATCAAAAAGATATCTCTTTTCGGCTCTTGTTGCATCAACTGCCGCAAACTCAACATCAGCGCAGATTGAAGCGCAATGAGCTGTCAGTGAACCGATGAGTTCAAGCATCTGAGCGGGTTTTTTGTGATAAAAATATTCCATCTGAACTGCCGACACGGGAAGGGAAACTATGAGCCTGGGTTTTTTTGCGCCTGCAATTGCTTTCATGGCTCTGTCTGCTTCTTCAACCGTAATGCCGACGGGGCAGGCTAGGATGCTGTTCTTTAGGAGGGGACTTATAGTGCGCAAAACGAGTGTATCAATTTTTTCGTCAACGATGGGAGCTGCTTCAACAACATCAATGCTGAGCTTATCAAGCAGCTTCGCGATTTCCAGCTTTTCTTTGAAGCTGAGGGCTATGTCACCCCTGCGTGCGCACTCTCTGAGGGTTGCGTCCGTGATTGTGATTTTTTTCATGCTAATCTCTCCTTTTTGAACAGCATTTCCTGACGGAATATGCAAGTTTTTACAATAAAAAATACTTATGCACTATAAGTTTCCTTATATTATATATAAAAGCATCTTCAAAGTCAACACCGATTTGAGTCATAGAAATCAATGTTAAATAAAATCGTATACTGCAACAACTTTAAATATTTGATTGATAAATTGTGTGTGTATTTTGCACAATAAAAAACGTCATGTTTTGTATGAAACATAAAAAACAGAGAGCTTTTTTGATAACCTTAAAAGCTCTCCGAAAGATTGAATTTTATTTATTTTTCAAAGAATTTTCTCAGCTTCAAACCGTCTTTGAAATCGAAATTTTTCTCAAACATTTTTCCGAAAAATCCGATTAACGGGCCGTTGCACACCGCACAGATTGCGGTGCCGATGTTGACGCCGACAAAGTTGCCGAAGCCGAAGAAAATGAATGACATTATTATTCCTAAAACGCAGCTTGTGCAATCATAACCGGTTTTAAATTTGCTGATTTCAACACCGAATTTTGATGAAACTTCTTTAACAAACAGTTCGTAAGCTTCGGGTGATATGTAAGTGTGAAAAAGCAGAGAAACGGCAATCGAGCAAAGAATAACACCGGCAGCAAAGAAGATAATTCTGACCGCTATATGCTCCGATGGAACAAGGGAAAGAGCTTTTATGAAAATATCAAGAAGTGTTCCGTAAATAAGCGCAGTCACAAAAGAAAAAAGATAGGAAAGCTTGAATTTTCTTAAAATCAATGCAAGAACAATAATTAGGAAAGCCTGAAAGGTGTATTCAGCCACTCCGAATGAGAAAAACGGCAAAACTTCCGATAACTTAAGATGCAAAAGGTATGCGGGAGCAACAACCATCGAAACGCCGAAATCTGCAGCTTCCGTAAGAGCCGTTGCGAGTGACAGAAGTACAACACCTATAGCATAGGAAGCCTCTGTATAAAATGTTTTCTTTTTCATTCTGTAAACCTCCATACAAAAAGCAGCCTTCGACGTTTGATAGAGAAACGTCGAAAGCTGTTGCAAATTATAACATTTTGTCTTTTTAAAGTCAACCGATAAAATTTATTTTAAGCGATAAAACAGCGCGAGAACTGCTCATAATATCAGAAAATGGAGC
>JAZRIG010000062.1:0-116721 GCA_045645145.1 Acutalibacteraceae bacterium | reverse complement strand
CTGCCAGCTGAAGTGTGCGGCTGCTCAAGATAGCCTAATGCGGCAAGCTCGCTCATTTCGTTGCGCACGGTTGCAGAAGAAATCGACATACCTGTAAGAGTTAAAAGTTCCTTTGAACCCACCGGCTCACCGGTTTTGATATATTGGTCAACAACAGCGGCCAATATCCGCTTTTTTCTCTCACTGAGTTCGCTCATCTTCCACACCTCTTTCGCTGAGTGCTAAATTTACCACTCAAAACACACGAGTGCTAACCACGGTTATTACTATAACGCAACAGGAAGAATTTGTCAATAATTTAATTGTAAACAAGTTGTTAAATTGTTGTTGCTCAGCAGCAAAAAGCAAAATCCTTGAGAGTAATCAACCTCAAGGATTTTACAACATGTTTCTTTATTTTAAAAATATTCTCAGCTTTTTTCTCAGAGTGCGCTTAATATGCCTGATTCTTTTTCTAAACTTGCCCTGATGAACATTCTGATACCACGGCATTGAAGCTCTGACAAACTTATCGTGCTTAAGCGGCCAATATATTTGTGACCTTCTGCGAGCTTCTTCAATCGGCTGTTCAAAGATATGGAGAAGAAACTCCTCCGCTCCCCTATAAGTTTTGCTGATATAATTTTCTTCATTAAAAATAGGCTGATTCATCATCTCAAGGTATTTATCATCATCGGCATCTATTTCAAGAATTTTCTCTATCGCTTCTTCAAAATCAGCAAAATCCGCAACATTAATAAATGCTTTCGGATTAAAAATTGACGCTATGTTTGAGTCGCCATAATAAACAGGGATTGTATCGGCATAGAAAGCATCCATAATCTTCTCTGTGTTAAATCCGGCATTCGCTGTGCTTTCAAAACACAGCGAAAATTTACATTGCCTTTGGAAATCTGCTTTGCTGTTATCCTGAAACCGAACAAATTCGCCTGTGTTGTTGAGCCAGTTCCCTGCCGAATCTACTTTTTTGACGGCTGAAAGCTTTTTAAAAAAGTCACCCCTCAGGTTGTATTCGGAATCGTAGCTTGCGATAAAATTGGCAAATCTGGTCTTTGAAGCAACAAACTCTTTTGTGTATTTTCTCGGTCTGTTTTCAAGTTCCATGCGTTCGCCGTCATATCCGAAAAGACTTTGAGGAAGATAAAAATTCCTGTCAAGAAAATCGATCGGATATGCCGATACAGCATAATCTATCAAATTAAAATCCGGCACATAGTTTTCGCCCGAAAACATAATTCGTATCTGCGGATACTGACAGTATTCATAGAGATTAAAACAACTGCAAATTACATAATCCGGATTTTCGGAAAGCTCTATGTCGTAATGCTTTTCCAAAGTTTTGTAAAGCCAAGTTTGGTTCAGTTCAATTCCGTTTATCTTGTCGTTCTGAAAGCCGACAAACTTAACCTTTATTTTTCTTCGCACCTGCTTCACCCCAAGCCTGAAATTTAAAATAATTATCGCATATTAAATCAACAAAGTCAAGTTAACCCCCAAAACAGAATGTTGACTTTTCAAATGAAAAATAATAATATAATAATTACTTTTATTGAATTTTTTGAGGTGTTCCGATGACTTGCGGTTTTATTACTTTGGCAACAGGCAAAAAGCAATATTATAAAGCAGCCGTCCGTCTGCTACAATCCTATCGCCTGCATAACGGGAAATGCAGATTTTGCATTGTTTGTGACAAGGAAAATAAATACACCAAATATTTCGATGACGTTATTCTGCTGGATAATTGCAATTTTGACTACAGAGATAAATTTCAATTGCTTAACATAGCTCCCTATGATAAAAACATATTCATAGAGCCTGATTGTCTTATATATAACAATATTGACAGCTTTTGGGATATGTTTAAAAACGCAACGCCCTTTTCCGCTTTTGGTTACAACGAAGGAAGCATCGGTTTTTGGTTTGAAAGCCAAGATTTAATCAAAGAAAAGTTCGGCATCAACTGCATTCCGATTTTTAATCCAGGATATCTTTATATCGAGAAAGGTGAACTGTGCAAAAAAATTCACAGAGATGCTCTGCGCATTTCACAAAACATCATCAGCAGCGATGAATTTAAAAATGAATCAAAAATTTTTCATAACACAAACCTGCGCGATGACCCCATTTTGTGTTTAGCCATGGAAATAAACAAATGCAAATGCGCCGCAGCACAAACCGAAGGAAAATGCATGTCGCTTCCATCTGTTATCAAATTTAACGCTCTGAGCATGGCGAAAGGAATGCTTGATGTAACTTACAATCTGAACGGAGAAACAGTAAACATAAAAAACTGCAATCTGCTTCATTTCTCGTCAAGAAGGCTTAGCGAATGGCTCTATATCCAGCAATCTTTATCAACAGCCCTGCTTTCATCAAAATGTTTGTCCTTCCTCGCGCCCGTCGTTGAACACAGACTTTTCGGCACAGCATTAAAAAAACTGTTAAAGCTTGTAAGCGAGCTTAAAGCGTTATTCAAATAACCTGCTGTTTTTATATTCAAAAACTCCGACTGCATTGCTGCAATCGGAGTTTCTTTTATTCCTCGGCAATAATACGCCAATAATCATAAGAATAATACTTAGTTAATCGCTGCTCGGCATCAGCAAGGCTTTTGAAATATTCGGTGTTGAATTCGCCGTCAGGGTCGGCATAAAGCCCCCAGGCTGCAGCTTCGCTCACGCTCGGAAAATATTTATCCCACAAAAGTCTGCTACCCTTTTTCTCCCTGCCGTAATTAAGATATCGGGAATCCTCACGGATTGAATCACGAACATTTTTATAGTCATCAGACAGCTCTTTCAGCTCTTTTGCGCCGCATTGCCCAAGCGAATAATATTCCGCACGCACAGCTATACTTTGAAGCATGGAAATATATTTTGACATTCGTTCTGCAAGCTGTTCATCCGTCAGTTTTTCAAGATTTATCACTTAAATCACCACTCATCGCTTTCATCAATCAAAACAGCATGGGCGCAGCGAATGCCGTCAACCGCCGCAGAAACAATTCCGCCTGCATATCCCGCACCCTCGCCGCAGGGATAAAGTCCCCTGATATTGGACTGATAAAGCTCGTCTCGCAGAATACGCACCGGAGCAGAGCTGCGTGTTTCAGGAGCAGTCAAAACGCCGTCAGGCAGGGCAAATCCGTTAAGACTCTTATCCATTTTAATAATCGCCTTTGCCATTATGTCAGTCACCTTTTCGGGCAAAACCTTGCGGATATCAGCGGGAGTAACGCCCGTTGCGCAGGTGGGCTTAACATAGGAAAGCTTTTTTGAGGGAGTGTTATTCAGAAAATCGCCGATAGTCTGGGCAGGCGCTCTGTAATCACCGCCGCCAATTTCAAAAGCGGTTTTTTCAATTTTTCTTTGCAGCTCAATACCCGCCAAGGGATGGTCGCTGCCGAAATGCTCAGGCTCAATGCCAACAAGCAGAGCGGCATTGGAATTTTCACCGTTGCGCGCATATTCGCTCATGCCGTTAACAACAACATGACCTTCCTCTGACGCAGCCGCAACAACCGTTCCGCCGGGACACATACAAAAAGTATATGCGCCCCTGCCGTGTTCAGGGTGGCACGCAAGCTTATAGTTTGCAGCCCCTAAAGCAGGATGGCCTGCAAACGAGCCATACTGTGCCCTGTCAATCATCTCACGCGGATGCTCAATGCGAACACCCACAGAAAACGGTTTCTGCATTATATTAATACCTTTTTTATAGAGCATTTCTACAGTATCCCTTGCAGAATGACCGATGCAGAGCAAAAGAGTATCTGTTTCAATATCCTCAAAACCGCCGTTTGGGTTTTGGCAGGTTATGCCCTGAACAACACCGTTGGCAACAATCAAATCAGTCAGCTTCCAGCCGAACCTAACCTCTCCGCCCAGAGAAATTATCTCTTCTCTGAACGCTTTAACAACGGCACCGAGCCTATCCGTGCCGATATGAGGCGTTGAAGAATAAGCAATTTCAGGCGGTGCACCGTGAAGGACAAGCTCTTCAACAACTTTTCTGCAAAGCGGGTCTTTGATGCCTGTAGTCAGTTTGCCGTCAGAAAAAGTTCCTGCTCCGCCTTCGCCAAACTGAACATTGCTTTCCGTGTTCAGCTTTCGAGTGCTCCAAAATCCGTTAACATCCTTTGTGCGGGTGTCAACATCTGCTCCGCGTTCGATAACAAGCGGCTTGAGACCTGCCCTGGCAAGAATCAATGCAGCATAAAAACCTGCAGGCCCGAATCCCGCAATGATGGGACGAAGAGTGCTTGTTCTGCGGATTTCAGGCATTTCATATTTATACGGAACACCGATTTCAACCTTGGAATTCTTCGCATGAGAAACAACGGATTTTTCATCCGAATCAACCTCAACCGCAACATTATAGACGAAGAAAATATTATCTTTTTTTCTGGAATCAACCGCTCTTTTTGTTATCTGCAACGATTTAATTTTATCCGCCTTGCAGCGAAGCGCCTTTGCGGCAGCAGCGCGAAGCTCGGTTTCGCCGCTGTCAAGGGGCAGCTTTATTTCATTGATTTTAATCATATATTATACCTCATTAAGTTCGCCCGCAAGCATTCCGGATGCCCAGGCCCACTGAAGGTTGAAACCTCCGCAGCCGCCGTCAACATCAATTATTTCACCTGCAAAATACAATCCTTTGCAAATTTTGGATTGCATGGTTTTTTCATCAATTTCATTGTTTTTTATACCGCCGCTCGTAACCTGAGCATTGGCAAAACCCCTTGTTCCTGTGATTTCAAGAGGAAAACTCTTAATTTTTTGGGCTATGGCGCGCAAATCCCGCTCGGATAATTCAGATATCGTTTTATCAGGTTTGTAAAGTTTAGAGGCTTTACAAATTGCAATTCCGAGCGCTTTGGGGAGAAACCCTGTCAGAAGGTTATCAATTTGACAGAACCCCTTGATTTTATTGAGATTTTTCAGATACTCAACAAGCTCATCGAAAGTCATATCCGGCAAAAAATCGATATAAGTAAAGGGGTTATGCTTTACATTATCGATATATTTCTGTGCATGTGCCGCAAGCTCCATGGCCGCTATGCCGGAGATTCCGTAATCTGTAAAAAGTATTTCTCCGCTTGTTTGTGCAATTTTTTTGTCTCCTTTAAGAGTTAAAACAACATTTCTCGCTCTGACGCCCTTCATTGGCTTTGTTATTTCAGGCGATGCGCACAAAGGGACAAGCGCAGGGTAAAGCTTGGTTACGCTGTGACCAAGCTTTTTTGCAAGAGCATAACCGCTGCCGTCCGACCCTTGCGCAGGCGATGACTTGCCGCCCGCCGCAATTATAAGCTTTTTACATTGAAATTCACCGTTAATCGAGAATCCGTTATTCTTATTAATATCTGCAACTTGTGTGTCACAGTAAACATCTATTTTCAACCGTTCAAGCTCAAATCGCAAAGCATCAACAACCGAAGAAGCTGTATTGCTTTCGGGATAAACTCTACCGCATGAATCTGCATAGCAGAGCAAACCGAGAGAAGAAAAAAACTCTATAATCGCACTCGGATTATATTTTTCAAGTGCAAATGCAGAAAAATCTTTTCCGACATAATCATGACTGAGCGCAGTTTCGTTGGTAATATTGCATTTACCGTTGCCTGTTGCCAACAGTTTTTTACCGATTCTTGGCAGCTTTTCAAGAACGGCAATTTTCAAATTACCATTCAAGCGTTTTGCGTTAATTGCAGCAACAAGCCCTGCCGAACAACCGCCGACAATAATCAAATCATAGTTTTTCATTGCTGCGCCTCCTTTCGGCAAATTCTCTGAATATATATTTTACAATGCCAAGGCAAGAATGTCAAATACTATTGATATTCAAAAAAAAATATGTTAAAATAATTGTGTATCAAAATCGAAAGGATGTATTTGACATGACTGAAATCACAAAAGATATGAAAATCGGCGAAATCCTTGATGCTAACCGCGACGTTGCTCCCTTCTTCCTTGAAATGGGAATGCATTGCCTCGGCTGCCCCTCCGCAAGAAACGAATCCGTCGCTCAGGCTTGCATGGTTCACGGCGTAAATGCTGACGAGCTTATCGCAAAAATCAACGCTTTCCTTGCTCAGAATGCTTAATCTTTCGCAAAGAATGCTAATGGCGGCGAGAATGGTGCGTAGGGGTAACACCGTTGCCGATATCGGCACGGACCACGCCTATCTCCCCGCCTATCTTGTTTTAAACGGCATTTCGCCGAAGGCTCTTGCATGCGATGTACGCAAGGGTCCGCTTGATAATGCAAAAAAAACAGTTGAACACTACGGAATAGAAGAGAAAATTACCCTGCGCCTGTCGGACGGCTTTGATGAGATTGAGCCGTTTGAAGCGCAGGATTTCATAATGTGCGGCATGGGCGGAACTCTCATGGAGGAGCTCGTTTCAAGAGCATATTGGCTCAAAGATTCATCAAAAAGAATCATTGTTCAGCCGCAATCCCACGCCGAAGATATCCGCAGATTTTTTGTTGAAAACGGGTTTGAAATCCTGTTTGAGGATGCATGCACAGACGGCGGCAAGCTGTATTGCGCCATGGCCGCTGAATACACAGGGCTTATATCCCAAAAATCTGTTTCATACATATACACGGGTGAACTGCCTAAATGCAACAAAACCGAGGCAAAGCTTTATCTCGACAATATTCGAACAAGACTTCTTAAGAAGCTTGAAGCAGAAAAGCTCCACGGCTCGCCTGCAAATGCCGAACAGCTCGAAAAAATCACTTCCGAAATGGAGGAAATCATAAATGAAATGCAACCCAACGGTTAAGGATATTTTCGATTATATAAACAGCATTGCTCCGTTTGAAAAGCAATGTGAATGGGATAACAGCGGCTTAATAGTAGGCGATTATTCTGCCGAAGTCCAAAAAATCGGTGTTGTGCTGGATATAACTGCGGAAGCTGTTAAATATGCCGCAGAAAACGGAATTGACCTTATAATCAGCCATCACCCTGTCATTTTCAGATCTGCAAAGACTTTTTTGGCAACCGACCCCGCATATCTGCTTGCACGAAACGGGATTGCCGCAATATGCGCCCACACATCACTCGACATTGCAAAAGGCGGCGTTAACGATGCGCTTGTCGATGCGCTCGGTTTCGGAAAATCCGCTCCCCTTGCAGAAAACGGCGAAACAGAAATGATAAGAATTGCCGAAATTAACGAAACAAAGGCAGAAGATTTGGCAAAGCTCGTTTCCGACAGACTTTCAACCGGAGTTACTGCCTCCGTAGGCAAAAAAAATATCAAAAAAGTTGCACTTTGCGGCGGCGCAGGCGGAGATTTTATTTTTGATGTTGCTGCTGCAGGATGCGACGCTTATATAACGGGCGAAGCCAAACACCACGAGTTCCTTGAAGCTGTACGTCTTGGCCTGACTTTGATTGCCGCAGGACATTTTGAAACCGAAAATCCTGTTGTTGCCGAATTGGCAGAAAAAATCAAAAAGAATTTTGATTGCGAGGTTGAAATTATACCTCAGCAGTCACCGGTGAAATATTATTTTAACTGAAGGTGGATGCCTGCATCATCCCCTGCAATATAGCGAGGAATTATTATGCCCCTTGACGGAATAACATTAAATTTATTAAAAAAAGAGCTTTCGGGATATATCATCGGAAGCAGGATTGAAAAAATACACCAGCCTTCAAAAGATGAGCTGGTGTTTCATCTGCGTTCAAGAGAGGGCGCATACCGCCTGCTTATATCAGCTTCGGCAAACAGTCCGAGGCTCCATTTAACCGCCAACGCACCAGAAAACCCATCAACTCCGCCCATGCTCTGCATGCTTTTCAGAAAGCATCTGACAGGCGCAGTAATAACCGATATTCGCCAGCTTGGGCTTGACCGAGTTGTTTTTATTGACCTTTCGGGAACAAATGAAATCGGCGATGCCGTAACCTTCACCCTTTGCGTTGAAATCATGGCAAAGCACAGCAATATTATCCTTGTCAATTCCGACGGAACAATTGTTGATGCTGTAAAGCGAGTTGACTTTACACAATCATCTGTCAGGCAGATTTTGCCGATGTTCAAATATGAATTTCCGCCTCGTCAGGGCAAACTTAATCTGGCAGAATCAGAGCCTGACGCCGCAATAAACGCAATTAAAAGCTGCAACGGCAAACGTCTTTCAGGCGCAATTCTTGAAACGCTTGAAGGCATATCGCCTTTAATAAGCCGCGAAATTGCATCGTTTACCTGCGGCGGTGATATCGCCGTTTCAGAACTAAATGAAATATATGAGCAGAGGCTGCTAAAAAAACTGAACGAACTGAAAGAAACTCTTTTGAGCGGCATTGCTTCCCCGACAATGCTCATAAGAGAAAATGTAAAGCCTTTTGACTTTACATTCACAGATATAACGCAATACGGTTTCACCGTTTCGGCAAGAGATTTTGAAAGCTTTTCTCAGCTTCTTGACGATTTTTACTATGAAAAAGACCGTTTTGAGCGCACAAAACAGCGCAGCCAATCGCTTCTGAAGCTCTTGAACAACGCTGCTGCAAGAGCGTCAAGAAAGCTCCAGAGCAGGCAGGCAGAACTCGAAGCCTGTGCCGACAAAGATACACTGCGAATAAACGCAGAGCTTATCCTTGCAAATCAGTACCGTCTTGAAAAAGGTTCTCTTTTCTATGATTTAGAAAATTTTTACAACAACAATGAACCGATAAGAATTACTGCAGACCCTGCACTTTCCCCTGCCGCCAACGCTCAGAAATACTTTAAGGAATACCGCAAGTCTAAAACAGCCGAGCAGATGCTCGGTGAGCTGATAGAACAAAGCGAGCAGGAGCTTGCATATCTTGAAACGGTTATTGACTCGGTCAACCGTGCGGACGGTTACTCGGAGCTTGCCGAAATCAGAAACGAGCTTTATGAGCAGGGATATTTGAAGCGCGCCAAAAATGACAAATCAAAAAAATCAAAGCCCATGCCGCCGCTTGAATATGTTTCTGATGACGGATACACAATTCTGGTTGGCAGAAATAACGTTCAAAACGATTTGCTGACATTTAAAACCGCAGCCAAGGATGATTCATGGTTTCATACCCAGAAAATTCCGGGTTCTCATGTTGTTGTTATCGGCAACGGCGATATAGTTCCCGAACTCACCTGCCGCCAGGCTGCAATACTTGCCGCATATCACAGCGGAGGACGCGAATCCTCGCAGGTGGCGGTTGACTATACAGAAGTGCGAGCTCTCAAAAAACCCGTGGGTGCAAAGCCCGGCAAGGTTATATATCATACCTATAACACCATGTGGGTAACGCCTGACAGAGAGCTTTGCGAGAGATTACGAAAGAAAAAATAAAACAAATTTAAACCGCCGACTGGTTATCAGTCAGCGGTTTTCGTTTTTTACTGTATATCGTCTGTTTCTGCCTTAACGATAGCATCGGATTCTCTGAAAAGCAGGGAAATGCACCAGATACCCGCAAGGGCAATAACTGTGTAAACAATTCTGCTGAGAATTGCTCCCTGACCGCCGAAAATCCATGCGACGAGGTCAAACTGAAACAGACCGATGCTGCCCCAGTTGAGGGCGCCGATTATCACAAGAGCCAGTGAAATTTTATCAAGCATTCGTTTCAACTCCTTAATTGCTTTTCGAAGTTATTATGAGCAGAAACAAATTCTTTATTCCACGGGTTATTGGAAATTTTTAAAAATTAAAATCAACATCGCTGTCCTTAAGAAGCGGCGCATTCTTATCTTTTTCGGAAAGAACGGGATTATCAATTCCCCATTCAACGCCAATTGCGGGATCACAGAAGCAAACACTTCTGTCGTTTTCGGGAGAATAGAATTCATCTACCTTATAAGTAACCTCAACATTTTCTGTCAAGGTCACAAAGCCGTGAAGGCAGCCTTTCGGAATATAGAGCATTTTTTTGTTATCCTCATTCAGCTCAACCGCAACCCATTTCATATAGGTCGGCGAGCCTTTGCGGATATCAACGGCAACATCCAGAATCGCGCCCTTAAGGCAGGTTATCAGCTTTGCCTGAGCCTTGGGATTTGTCTGGCAATGCAATCCCCTGAGAGTTCCTTTCTGAGCGGAAAAAGAGCGGTTATCCTGCACAAATTCGGCAGATATGCCAAGCTTTTCAAATTTTTCTTTTGAATAGCTTTCATAAAACCAGCCGCGGTTATCGCCGAAAACCTTCGGCTCAATTTCAAAAACGCCGTTAACCGCCGTTTCAGTCAATGTCATAGTTTAAATCTCCTTCTGCACCCCAGCACGGTCTTTCGCCCGGTTTGCCGCCGGTATAAAGTATTCTGCCTTCCGCAACGGAGCGAAGGTGCTGGCCATAAGAGGATTTGCCGTATTTCTCGGCAGAGCTGAGAAGTGCCTCTCGGCTTATCCATCTCATATTATATGCAATTTCTTCAGGAGCTGAAATTTTGATTCCCTGAAGCTTTTCAACGGTTTTAATAAAGTTTGCAGCATCCATAAGGCTGTCAACCGTTCCGGTATCAAGCCAAGCGAAGCCTCTGCCCATGAGCTTGATATCCAAATCGCCTTTATCAAGATACATCTGGTTTATATCCGATATCTCAAGCTCGCCGCGTTTGGAGGGCTTAAGAGATTTTGCGAATTCAACAACCCTGTTATCGTAAAAATAAAGGCCGGTAACAGCATAGTTGGATTTCGGAACCTCGGGCTTTTCTTCGATAGAAACAGGAATGCCGTTTTCATCAAATTCAACAACGCCGAAAGCCTGCGGATTGTCAACATAATAGCCAAAAATTGTTGCTCTGTTTTTATTTTTTGCCGCCTGCCTGAGCATGTGACCCAAACCGTTGCCATAGAAAATATTATCACCCAAAACCATGGCAACATCGTCATCACCGATGAATTTTTCACCAACAATGAAAGCCTGCGCCAAGCCTTCAGGCTTTTCCTGAACGGCATAGGAAAGATTAAGGCCAAACTGCCTGCCGCTGCCGAGAAGCTCTTCAAAGCGCGGTGTGTCACTTGGCGTTGAAATAATTAAAATATCTCTGATTCCTGCAAGCATAAGCGTTGACAGGGGATAATATATCATAGGCTTGTCATAGACGGGCAAAAGCTGCTTACTGGTTACCATTGTAAGCGGATAAAGCCTTGTTCCCGAGCCGCCGGCCAAAATGATGCCTTTCAAATAAAACACTCCATTTCAATATCGAGATGCAATGCCGCAATTATTAACTCATTTTGATTATAATACCACTATTTGTATAAATTGTCAACAAACAAAGATAATTGCCGACGTGCATTTATGAAATTTGTTGATAATTACAAATATTTTTAATTTTTATGTTTACATTTAAAACTTTATATGATATAATTTTTCTGAACATTTGTTCTTGCGTTGATTGGAGGATATAAATGGATAAATTTGTTTTGCATTCCAAATACAAACCGACAGGCGATCAGCCGCAGGCTATCGCTCAGCTTGTTGACGGAATAAACAAAGGCTACAGCGAGCAAACCCTGCTCGGCGTTACCGGCTCGGGCAAAACCTTCACAATGGCAAACGTTATTGAAAAGCTCAACAGACCCACACTTGTTTTGGCTCACAACAAAACTCTTGCCGCCCAGCTTTGCTCGGAATTCCGCGAATTCTTCCCCGAAAACGCAGTTGAGTATTTCGTCAGTTACTATGATTATTATCAACCCGAAGCATATATTCCCACAACCGATACTTACATTGAAAAAGATTCTGCGGTTAATGATGAAATCGACAAGCTTCGCCATTCCGCCACATCCGCGCTTTCGGAAAGGCGCGATGTCATTATAGTTGCCAGCGTTTCATGCATATACACCCTCGGCGACCCGATTGACTACCGCAGCATGGTTATCTCCCTTCGAACAGGCATGGAAAAAAGCAGAGATGAACTGATTGAAAAGCTGGTTTCCATTCAATATGAACGCAACGACATTGATTTCAGCCGCAACAAATTCCGCGTCAGGGGCGATGTTGTTGAGATTTTTCCTGTTTATTCGAATGAAAACGGAATAAGAGTTGAATTTTTTGGCGATGAAATTGACAGAATCAGCGAAATAAACGCATTGACAGGTCAAGTGAAAAGTGTACTTTCGCATGCGGCGATTTACCCTGCATCACACTATGTTATCGCACCGGACAAGATGGAAAAATCCATTTCAAATATATTCGGAGAAATGTTGGAAAGAGAAAAATATTTTCAGGAAAACGGCAAACTGCTTGAGGCTCAGAGAATACGCCAGCGCACGGAATACGATATAGAAATGCTGCGCGAAACAGGCTTTTGTAAGGGAATCGAAAACTATTCACGAATTATGTCAGGCAGACCCGAAGGTTCAGCGCCGTTCACCCTGCTTAACTATTTCCCCGACGATTTTCTGCTTTTTGTTGACGAATCTCACGTCACGCTGCCGCAGGTCAGAGCTATGTACGGCGGCGACAGAGCAAGAAAAGACAGCCTTATCGAATTCGGCTTCCGCCTGCCCTCCGCATACGATAACCGTCCTCTCACCTTTGATGAATTTTACGAAAGAACAGGCCAAAAAATATTTGTCAGCGCAACGCCCGGCGAGTTGGAAAAGCAAAAAAGCGCGCAGATTGCAGAGCAGGTCATAAGACCCACGGGGCTTCTTGACCCCGAAATTTCCGTGCGTCCCATTGACGGCCAGATTGACGACCTTGTTTCCGAAATCAACGAAAGAACCGCCAAGGGCGAAAGAGTGCTTGTTACAACACTCACCAAGCGCATGGCAGAGGATCTGACTGATTACCTTGAAAATCTTGACATTAAAGTTCGCTACATGCATCACGATATTGACACGATTGAGCGAATGGAAATCATCCGGGGCTTGCGCCTTGGTGAGTTTGATGTTCTGATCGGCATCAATCTGCTGCGTGAGGGTCTTGACATACCCGAAGTTTCGCTCGTTGCTATACTTGATGCGGATAAAGAAGGCTTCCTGCGCTCTGAAACCTCGCTTATTCAGACAATCGGCAGAGCCGCGAGAAACGCAAAGGGAACGGTTATTATGTATGCCGATTGCGTGACTCCATCCATGGAACGGGCAATAACCGAAACGGAGCGCCGCAGGCAAAAGCAGATGCAATACAACGAGGAACACGGAATCACTCCGCAGACAATTGTCAAAGATGTCCACGAAATCATCGAAATCTCCGCAAAGAGTGATGAAGAAAAAGCAATTTCAAAGATGAGCAGGAAAGAACGCGAAGCAATGATAATCAAGCTCACGGCTGAGATGAAATCAGCTGCCAAAATACTTGAATTTGAGCATGCGGCCTATCTTCGCGACAGAATAGAGAAATTAAGAAGAGGAAAATAATAAATGGCATCAAAATTTTTAACAGTTAGAGGCGCCAAAGAGCATAACCTTAAAAATGTTGATATTTCAATCCCGCGCGACAAACTTGTTGTTTTTACGGGACTTTCAGGCTCCGGAAAATCCTCGCTTGCATTCGACACAATCTATGCCGAGGGGCAGCGAAGATATGTTGAGTCTCTTTCGTCTTATGCAAGGCAGTTCCTCGGTCAAATGGAAAAGCCTAACATTGAGAGCATCGACGGCCTCTCTCCCGCAATTTCGATTGACCAGAAAACAACATCAAAAAACCCCCGTTCAACCGTCGGCACGGTTACGGAGGTCTATGATTATCTGCGTCTGCTTTATGCACGAATAGGCATTCCGCACTGCCCCGAATGCGGCAGAGAAATCAGTAAACAGACCGTTGATGACATCACAAAGCAAGTTATTGCAATGCCCGAAGGCACCAAAATACAGGTTATGGCTCCCATTGCGCGCGGCAAAAAGGGCGAATATGTCAAAGAACTTGACAGCATACGCAAAAGCGGCTTTGTAAGGGTGCGCATTGACGGCATAACCTATGACCTTTCGGAAGAAATAAAGCTTGAAAAGAATATCAAGCATAACATTGAGGTTATCGTTGACAGGCTTGTGATTAAAGATGGCATACGTTCGCGCCTTGCCGATTCTATCGAAACCGCAACCAAGCTGACCGACGGGCTTCTTCTTATCGATGTTATCGACGGCGAAGAGCAGCTTTATTCGCTCAATTACGCCTGCCCCGAACACGGAGTGAGCATTGAGGAGCTTGAACCGCGCTCGTTTTCATTCAACAACCCATTCGGTGCATGCCCTAAATGCACGGGATTGAGCGTTTTTATGCGCGTTGACCCAAAACTCGTCGTTCCAAACCCAACGCTTTCAATAAAAGAAGGTGCTATTCAGGCAAGCGGCTGGAGCACTGCAGACGGCGGCACAATTGCACAGATGTATTATGAAGGGCTTGCAAAAGCTTATGATTTTTCGCTTGACACGCCGTTCAAAGACCTTTCAAAAAAGGCGAAGGACATTATTTTTTACGGCACAGGCGGCAAAAGAATCAAACTTGAGAGAAAAAGTGAATACGGCAGCGGCACTTATATGACGGATTTCGAGGGCATAATCAACAATCTTGAACGAAGATATAACGAAACCACCAGCGAATGGTCAAGAGCCGAGATAGAAAACTATATGTCCTCTGTCAAATGCCCCGAATGCGGCGGTGCAAGGCTCAAAAAAGAGTCACTCGGTGTCACCGTCGGCGGCATTAACATCGACGAATTTACCAATAAATCAATTGGAGATGAAATTCAGTTTCTTGACAACTTGGCGCTCAGCGAGCGCGACAAAATGATAGGCGAGCAAATTATAAAAGAAATCAGAGGCAGGCTTGAGTTCCTTTCAAGTGTCGGCCTTGATTATCTCACTCTTGCCCGTCCCTCAGCAACCCTTTCGGGCGGTGAGGCTCAAAGAATACGCCTTGCCACTCAGATTGGTTCATCACTTATGGGTGTGCTTTATATCCTTGACGAGCCAAGCATAGGTCTGCACCAGCGCGACAATTCAAAGCTGTTAAAAACACTTCAGCATCTGCGCGATATCGGCAACACTCTTATAGTTGTTGAGCATGACGAAGAAACCATGCGTGCAGCAGATTATATTGTTGATGTTGGACCCGGCGCCGGCATTCACGGCGGTGAAATCGTTTGCTGCGGCAACATTGAAGATATTCAAAACTGCGAAAAATCCGTAACCGGTCAATATCTCTGCGGCAAAAAATTCATACCCGTTCCCGAAAAACGCAGAGAAGGCAACGGCAAATCGC
This sequence comes from Acutalibacteraceae bacterium, assembly GCA_045645145.1. GTDB lineage: Bacteria > Bacillota > Clostridia > Oscillospirales > Acutalibacteraceae > CAG-177. The sequence continues at coordinate 101,516 of JAZRIG010000062.1, read as the reverse complement.
TTGTCATTTACGGAGCAAGAGAAAACAACCTCAAAAACATTGATGTTGAATTTCCGCTCGGCAAGTTCATTTGCGTAACAGGTGTTTCCGGTTCCGGAAAATCATCGCTTATAAATGAAATTCTCAATAAGCATCTTGTTACGGAGCTTAACGGCGCAAAAAAAATAGCCGGTGACCATGATAAGATAACAGGCATTGAATTTCTTGATAAAGTTATTGATATCGACCAATCCCCCATCGGAAGGACTCCGCGTTCCAATCCCGCAACCTACACGGGAGTTTTCACCGATATACGCGAACTTTTTGCTTCAACCGTTGATTCAAAGAAAAAGGGCTACAAGGCAAACCGTTTCTCATTTAACGTTAAAGGCGGCAGATGCGAAGCCTGCCAGGGCGACGGCATTGTTAAAATTGAAATGCATTTCATGAGCGATATATATGTTCCATGCGAAGTCTGCAAGGGCAAAAGATACAATCGTGAAACCCTTGAGGTTAAATACAAAGGTAAGAGCATACACGATGTTTTGGACATGACGGTTGAAGAAGGCATGAATTTCTTTGAAAGCATTCCTAAAATTCACCGAAAAATCAAAACTCTCTATGATGTTGGCTTGGGATATATAAAAATCGGGCAACCTGCAACCACCCTTTCCGGCGGCGAAGCGCAGAGAGTTAAGCTTGCAACCGAGCTTGCAAGGCACTCAACCGGAAAAACAGTCTATATTCTTGACGAACCAACAACAGGCCTTCATACTGCCGATGTTCACAGGCTGATTGATGTTTTGCAAAAGTTTGTTGATTCGGGCAACACAGTTATCGTTATTGAGCACAACCTTGATGTTATTAAGGTTGCCGACCATATCATTGACCTCGGTCCTGAGGGCGGCAACGGCGGCGGCAAAATTGTTGCACAGGGTACACCTGAGGAAGTTGCAAGCTGTAAAAAGTCATATACGGGAATGTATCTGAAAGAAATCCTGAATAGTTAATATAACAAAAGAACCGTTCTGAAAGCAGAACGGTTCTTTTCCTTTAAGCGGCCTTTACCGCATTATCAGGTTCTCTTTTTTTGGTGAACTTCTGAATAACAATAAGAAGAACGATTATTGCAAGACCAATCGCATCGGTTACAATTCCGGGAATAACCATGCAAAGGCCGCCTGCTATAGCGGCGATTCTCTGCCACCAAGGCATGCACTTCATCAAATAGCCTTCCATGCCTGCGGAAATAATATAAATGCCGCAGAGAGCAGTTATAACAAGAAGAACAATTTCATACCAAGGCTTGTCGGTGCCGATGATAAGCATTTCAGGGCTGAATGCAAAGATATAGGGAACGATGAAAGCGGTGATTGCAAGACGTGTTGCAATTACGCCCGTTTTCATGGGGTTTGACTTTGCAATGGCTGAGCCTGCGTAAGCTGCGAGTGCAACGGGAGGAGTGATATCCGCAACAATGCCGAAATAGAAAACAAACATGTGTGCTGCAAGAACGGGAATGCTCAGGCTTCTCATAAGAATGGGAGCAACCATTGATGCCATAATAACATAGTTTGCGGTTGTGGGAACACCCATACCGAGAACGATACACATTATCATGGTAATTCCAAGGGCAAAAATCGGATGAATCTGCGAGGCAGACTGAACAAGTGCTGAAAGCACGTTTGCAAGACCTGTCTGCTGAACCATTGCCGAAATACAGCCTGCAACCGCACAAGCAAGGGCAACGCCGATTGCATTCTTTGTGCCGTTTGCGAGAGACTGGATATAGAGTGCAAAATCAAACTCAAACTTCTTGTGAACAAGAGATTTAACAATGCCCTCAACAAGCTTTACTCCAATAGCGGCAAGAATAGCAATAATTGCCGACTTTGCAGGAGAGAAGTAATTCATTGCAATAACAAGAGTAACAACAGGAAGAAGAAGATATCCCTTTGTTAAAACAAGCTTAAAGAAATTGGGAATTGACTCCTTGGGAAGTCCCTTAAGACCAAGCTTCTTTGCTTCAAAGTGAATCATCATGAATATGCCCGTGAAGTAAAGAACAGCAGGAAGAATAGCTGCAATAGCTATCTGCGAATAAGGCATGCCTGTGTATTCAGTCATAAGGAATGCCGCCGCGCCCATGATAGGAGGCATTATCTGACCGCCTGTTGATGCCGCCGCTTCAACAGCAGCCGCAAATTCGGGCTTATAGCCGCAGCGCTTCATGGTGGGGATTGTAACGGAGCCGCTGCCGACTGTGTTGGCAACGGATGAACCTGAATACATGCCCTCCATTGCGCTGGATATAACAGCAACCTTTGCAGGGCCGCCTGTCGCCTTGCCTGCAATTGAGTTTGCAAGGTCAACGAAGAAGGCGCCGATTCCCGACTGCTCGAGGAAGGATGCAAAAATAATAAACAGAACAATAAATGATGCACATACGTTAAGAGGTGTGCCTGCAATGCCCTCGGTTGTATAGAAAAGCTTATACATAATAACTCTCAAGGGATTGCGGTCGGTAACAATAAATGCATAAGCAATAAACGCCGCCGAAACGCAGACTATCGGCAAGCCGACAACTCTGCGGCACGCTTCAAACAGAAGTATTGTTCCGATAATTGCAATTACAATGTCCAGCTCGTTGATTCTTGATGCTCTGTCAACAATAGCCTGACAGTTGATGGCATAATAGAAGAACGAGCCTGCACCTGCAACCGCAAATATGTAATCATAAAAAGGCACATGATTGAGCCTTTTCTTTTCTTTCTTTCTGATGGGATAAATAATATAGGCAATAAAAACAATTACGCCTATAAACCAAGCCATTTTCTGCCTTTCCTCCATTGTTCCGGTCCAACCGTCGAACATAACATAGAGAGAAAAAAGAACCATGACAATTTTGATTATCTTTTCAAATATACCTGAAAAATGGCGTGTGTTGGATTCCTTATCGAACTCCGCCATAAGTTTGTCAACATCAATTTCTTCCTCATCGGCCTGCATTCCGATGGGCTTTGTGTTTACATCTGACATTAATCACATTCCTTTCGTCAGAATTTCGTAGCCCGCGACAATTTCAAAAACAACCTTTGCATTTCTGCCGCACATATTGCGAAGACTGATTTCTTCGCCTTTAAAAGTAAGTATATGGTCAGAAACCGTGCCGACTATATACCTGAGAGGGTCATAGGTTATATCAAAACCCGTTATCACCATATTCCCCTCATCATCATAGGTCATTTTTTGATTCCCCTCAAGCGCAGTCTGAACACCTGCACCGAACGAACGATAAGTTGTGGAATATGCACGGATTTCACCATTATCAATAATATAAGTATCTTTTACGGGAGTCTGATTTACCGAATGAATAAACTCAACTGAAAACATCAAGCCGTCCTCTGCTTTTTCGGTTATATATCTAACCCCGGTATCAGAATCATATAAAACCAAATATTTCGCTGAGAGACAGTTTATAGCGAAAGCAGCCGCTATAATGAATATCATTAAAACGGCTGCTGCGATTAACCTTTTTTTGAAGTTAGCCGAACGCTTACAACTCATCAGCTGATAGCGCCAACCTCTTTAAAGTATCTTTCTGCACCGGGATGGAAGGGAACGGAAATGCTTGAAACAGCATATTCAAGGCTCATTTCAGATGCCTTATCGTGTGAATACTCATCCTTGTTCTCGTAAATAGCCTTTGTAAGCTGATAAACTGTTTCTTCGTCAAGGTCGTTGCTTACGATGAAGGTTGCCTTAACTGCAACTGTCTTTGCATCAGCATCGATTCCGTTATATGTTCCTGCGGGAACAACATATTCAGCATAGAAGCCGTAGTCAGCCTGAAGCTTTGCAAGATGCTCTGCATCGATTTCAACAAGAACGATGCCTGTTGTTGTTGAAAGGTCTGTGATAGCAACTGTGGGTGCACCTGCTGTGCAGAAGAAAGCGTCGATCTTGCCGTCCTTAAGAGCATCAGCTGATGCCTGGAAGGAAAGGTTCTGCTTATCGATATCTTCGAAAGCAATATCATAAGCGCCGAGAATCTGCTGAGCGTTGAATTCAACACCGCTGCCGCTGTCGCCTACCGAAACCTTCTTGCCTTTAAGATCGGCAACAGTCTTGATGCCTGAATCTGCTCTTGCAACTATCTGGCAAACCTCTGCATAAGCAGCGCCGAGAGTTGAGAAGCTCTTGATAGCGCCAACATCTGCAAAGAGAGATGTTCCGTTATAAGCATAGTCCATAACGTCATTCTGAACGATAGCCATATCAACGATGCCGTCATCAATATCAAGAATATTGGCCTTGGAAGCACCGGATGACTGAATCATGAGGTTTGCGCCGGTCTTTTCTTTGAGAAGAGAAGAAATAACGTTGCAGAAACCGTAGTAAGTGCCGGTTGAGCCGCCTGTGCCAACATTGATTTCGATTGATGAAAGGTCGCCGTCGGCAACTGCCGCATCGGGAGTGGTTGTTGTTTCTTTGTTGCCTGTTGTGTCACCGCAAGCAGTGCAAAGAAGCATTGCAAAAACGAGCACAAGAGAAAGAACAATTGCTATTTTTTTCTTCATAAGTTAACCTCCTATTTTGATCCCGAATTTGAAAGATTTCATTCTCGGGAATTCATTACCAAATCATTATAAACTATTATTCAAAATATTGCAAGGCTTTTTATGCATAATCCGTTTTTTGTTCCTGCATTTTTAATACCAAAGGAAGCCAAGCAGCAGGATTCTGATTAACATTTGCCACCATGCGTAAGTAACGGAAACATAAAATGTGTCGCTCATGCCCTTATATGTGACGGTTATTTCCGTGTTTCCTGTTTTTGAAAGCTTTTCAGGGGTTACGGTAAATCCGCTTGTTACGGTTTCGGTTGTTCCGTCAGCATATTCAACCTTCAGCGAAAGTCCTGATGTATTAAGAGTTTCTTTGTAATAATAGTTAAGTTTTTGGGGAAGTGAATCTATTATAAGATTTACAACTGGGGTTTCTTCCGCGCTGCCCAAGGAATAACGAAAGTCATTTTCAAGCGCAAACTCATGCGCTTTTGAGCCCTTTTCGACATTCAGAACCAAAGATTCCGAACAGCCGTTAAAAGCAGTTTTGTTGATTTTCTGAACACTTGAAGGAATGGTTATCTCTTCGAGCGAGGGGCAGTTATAGAACGCACCGAGTTCGATTGATTCAACGCTCAAAGGGATTGTTACCGTTTTAAGACTCAGGCATGAATCGAAAGCTCTCTGGCTTATTTTTTTAACGCCTTCTTCAATAACCGCAGACTCAAGTCCGCTTGCGAGAAATGCTCTTTCATAGGTTTTAACACTCGAAGGGATTGTTACGGTCTTAAGGGCTGAACATTTTTCAAATGCGCGCATGCCGATTTTGGTAACACTTGAGGGTATGTTGATTTCATCAAGGCGGGCGCAGTTTTTGAATGCGTCCTCCTCTATAGACTCAAGTCCCAGGGGAAGAACAATCTTTTCAATATAAGCATTGTCGCCGAAAGCGTAGTTTGATATTATCTTAACATCAGACGGCACGGTGAAAGAATTTTCCGTCAAACCGCGAGGATACTGAATAAGAGCCTTATCAGTTTTCGGATTGAAAACAGTTGAATCGTATTCGCTTTCAAACGGGCCGTAGAGAACACCGCCATTGCTGCTGTAAACAGCGTTTGCGCTGTCAACATTAAAAGCTGTCATATTGCTGCAGCCGATAAAAGCGTTCTTTTTGATAACATTTACTGCTGCGGGAATTTCAATCTCAGCGAGAGAATCACATGTGCTGAAAGCCTCTGTGCCGATTGAAGTAACGGTTTCAGGAATTGTTATTGATTCGAGTGCAACACAATCCTCAAAGGCTTTATCTGCTATTTTCTCAAGCTTTGACGGCAGATTAACATTTTTGAGACTGCTGCAATGAATAAAAGCAGACGCTCCTATCTCGCACTCTGCGCCCAAAAAAGTAACGGTTTCAAGAACAAAGCAGCTGTCAAATGCATTTGAGCCGACTTTTGTAACGCTTGCAGGAATAGTAACGCTTGTAATCATGCTGCAATTCTTAAAAGCACCTGCGCCGATTTCAGTAACGTCATGCCCGGAGTCGGTTTTTGAAGGAATTTCTATTGCACCTTTTGCACCGTTCAGGCACGAAGTCAGCACGGCATAACCTTTACTTGTATCAAAAGCAAGATAAACCGTTGACGCCGATGCGCCGAATGCCGACACCGACAAAACAATAATTATCGCAGCGACAATTAAGCTCGCTGCCTTCTTGATTCTTTTCACAGAATCCCCCCATTCATAATATCGCATATTAGATTATACTGAAAAAAAGAGCAAAAATCAATAGTTTTTCACAATATATAAAAATGTATTTGTTTATTATTGACAAAACCATTTTAAATAATTAAAATTAATTTATCTGACTATTGTATTGGGAGATTTTATTTTATGTTTGATTCAAGCGGCAATTTTTACAAACCCGAGCGCGGTTCAACCGCATCGCCGGACCACATAATGCTCGCTTTCTGCGGTGACTCCAAAACAGAAATGGCGGTTATATGGAGAACAAGCGTTGATGTGACTGATGGCTACATCCTATATCGCAAACAAAACAGCGAAGAATGGCTAAAAGCAAAAGCTGTTTATGAAACTAAAGAAACCGATATAGATATAAGCAATTATTATTCCGTAAGACTCAGCGGCCTTGAGCCGGGCACAAAATACCGCTATACAGTTGGCTCGGATAAATATCGCAGCGAAGAATTTTCTTTTGAAACCGAAGAAGAAAATGTTGATAAATTCAGTTTTATTATCATTGCCGACCATCAAAAAGGCGATCCCTGCCATCTGCCGGATTATTCAATGGTCGGTGACATGCTGAAAAACGCTTTAAAGAAGCATCCTGAATGTAAATTTATATTTACAGCGGGTGATAACTGCGACAACGGGCAAAACGAACTCCAATGGAACGGAATGTTTGAAGGGCTTAAGGGAATTATCGAAAGCATTCCCTACATGATGACAACAGGCAACCACGATAACCGAGGATATATCACATATTTCCCCGAACCCACAGGCAAATTTTATCTCGAGCATGCAGATTTCTTTGATTTTCAGTTCGGCCCCGCATACCCGCAAAACGGGCCTGACGGCTATACCGGCGAAAACTATTCCTTTGACTACGGCAACACCCATTTTCTTGTTATGGGCATCAATGCTCCCGAAATTGTTGAGGACTGGGCATATAATGACCTTCAAAGCAGCAACAAAACCTGGAAGCTCGGAGCATATCACTTCCCGATTTATCCCGTTATGCCCGAGGGACAGAACAACGATGCTTATCCCTGGCTGAGAAAGCCGATTGAGGAAGGAAGGCTTGATATTCTTTTTGCCGGCCATGAGCATTCGTTTGCACGAACATTCCCTTCTAAGGGCGACGAGCTTTTTGACAGGCCGTCCGAAGGAACGGTGCACTACATAGTCGGAAACGGCGGAGGAAACATTTATCACTCAAATGCCCCAAAAACATGGCATGCCGCATTCTATCCTCAGGAAGTAAGAATCGGTTCTTACACACTTGTCGAAATAGACGGCAATGTTCTCACCGCAACGGCATATCTTGCCGACGGCAGAATATTTGATGTTTTCACAATCGACAAAAACAAGGATTTGATAACTCCGTATGCACTTGCGCCGACTTATGACTGGACCAAAATGGCATTCAAGGGCAGAATGCTTGAGCTTTGTGCAAGAGAACTTTATCCCGAAAATAAAGACGGTATATGGTTCGCTCCCTTCGGAGTGCTGATTCAGTCAATCGGAGGCAAGGTTATCAAAGAAAAAGACTCTCTTTATATTGAGGCTTACGGACACAGGGCAACCTTCACGGTCGGCAGCCGATTTGCCAAAACAGACCTCGGAACGGTTGAAATGAGCGCCGAGCCGTATTTTTACAGAGGTCAGCTTTTCGTGCCTGTTGATGAAAGCGCAAAAATGTTTGAAATGGAATGGTATCACGCCAAACGAAATAATTTTATAAACTGGAATACTGCAAGCGAGGATAAGCCGATATGCAGACATCCCGAAGAATAAGGAGGATATTATGCTTTACAAGAAGAATTCAGCACCTGCTCTCACAGACGAGCTTTTCAAAAAGCCAACCTGCGAATACCGCGGAACTCCGTTCTGGGCATGGAACAGCGACCTTAAAGCCGAGGAGCTTTGCCGCCAGATAGATGTTTTCAAAGAAATGGGTCTTGGCGGCTTCCACATGCATGTGCGCACAGGCATGTCAACAAATTATCTTTCAGACGAATTCATGTCACTCATAAAATGCTGTGCGGAAAAGGCGGAGAAGGAGCAGATGCTCGCCTGGCTTTACGATGAGGACAGGTGGCCCTCCGGCGCGGCCGGCGGCCTTGTTACCAAGGATGAGGAATACCGTGCCCGCTGCCTGCTGATGACCCCCGTCCCCTGTGACAACTGCGAGAACGAATCAAAGTTTGTTGATTCAAGAGCAGAGGGCGGCAGAGACGGCAAAGGCTATCTTATCGCCTGCTATGACATCGTGCTTGACGAAAACGGATATCTTGAAAGCTATAAAAGAATAGGCGAAGCCGATGTTGCACAAGGCACAAAATGGTATGCCTATCTTAAAATCCACACTCCGTCACCCTGGTATAACAACCAGACATATCTTGACACACTCAACCCCAAGGCCGTTAAGCGTTTTGTTGAGGTTACACATGAAAGATACAAAGAAACCATCGGCGAACATTTCGGCAATGTTGTTCCTGCAATCTTCACGGACGAGCCGCAGTTCACCCGCAAAAAGGTGCTCGATAACTCAACCGATTCAGATGATATCCTCATGCCCTGGACTGATAATATCCCCGAAACATATAAGGCACAGTACGGCGAAGATATCCTTGCCACTCTGCCCGAAATTTTCTGGGAATTGCCCGACGGCAAGGTTTCCGTAACCCGTTATCACTACCACGACCATATTTCCGAACGCTTTGCAGAAGCGTTTGCAGATGTTTGCGGCGGTTGGTGCCGAGAAAACGGCATTGCTCTCACCGGTCACATGATGGAGGAGCCTTCTCTTCACAGCCAGACAGCAGCTTTGGGCGATGCAATGCGCTCATACAGAGGCTTTGACCTGCCCGGCATTGACATGCTCTGTGCAAACTTTGAATTCACAACCGCAAAGCAGGCGCAGTCCGCCGTTCATCAATACGGCAGAGAGGGCATGCTCTCCGAGCTTTATGGTGTTACAGGCTGGGACTATGATTTCCGTGGCTACAAGCTTCACGGTGACTGGCAGGCATGCCTTGGCGTAACAATAAGAGTGCCCCACCTTTCATGGTATGCAATGGGCGGCGAAGCCAAGAGAGACTACCCCGCTTCAATCCATTATCAGTCACCCTGGTGGAAAGAATTCTCCTATCTTGAGGACCACTTTGCAAGAGTTAACGCTGCAATGACCCGCGGCAAACCGATTGTTAAGGTTGGCGTTGTCCACCCCGTTGAGAGTTTCTGGTTGCATTGGGGCCCCAACGACAAAACAGCTCTTGTTCGCGAAAACATGGACAAGAAGTTCTTCGATATCACCGACTGGCTCCTTAAGGGCAGCATTGATTTTAACTTTATCAGCGAATCTTTGCTCCCCTCGCTTTGCGAAAACGCAGGTGCTCCCCTCAAAGTCGGCAAAATGGAATATGATGTTGTCATAGTGCCCGATTGCGAAACTCTCCGCGCCACAACCCTTGAACGTCTTGAAAAATTCAAGGCAGACGGCGGCAAGCTTATTTTCGTCGGCAGCGCTCCCAAATATGAGGACGGCATTGAAAGCGAAAGAGGCAGAAAGCTTTATGAAAGCTCACAAATTGTTCCGCTTGACAAAGCAATGCTTCTCAATGCGCTTGATGAGGACAGAACCGTCACCCTCCGCCTTGCCAACGGCAGACTTTCCGACAGCTTCATTTATCAGCTCCGCCAGGACGGCGCAAGCAAATGGCTCTTTATCAGCCGCTGCTGCGAGCCTTACAATAAAGACGTTGTCAGCGAAAGCAAGCTGCGCATTAGTGTTAAAGGCGAATATACTCCCTATGTTTATGACACAATCAGCGGCGAAATTTCGAAAATCGCCTGTGAATATAAAAACGGCTGCACGGTTATTTCAAAAATTCTTTTCAACTATGACAGCCTGCTGCTCAAGCTCGATGAGGGCAAGTCCGATTTAATCGGCAACGCTTTCTGCAGCCCCGACTTAGCAGATGCAAAGGCAATGCCCGCCCTTGTTCCTTACACTCTTTCAGAGCGCAATGTTCTCCTTCTTGACATGGCGGAATTTGCTCTTGACGGCGGCGAATTCAAGCCCGAAGAAGAAATTCTTCGCCTTGATAACGTTTGCAGAGAGGCTCTCGGTTTCAACGAGCGCGGCGGCCATGTTGCACAGCCCTGGGTGCTCGCTCCCGAAACCATCGAACATTATGTAACGCTCAAATTCAGAATAAACAGCGAAATTGATTACAGCGGAGCAGAGCTTGCTCTCGAAGACGCCGAAAATGCGAAAATCATTTTCAACGGCAATGAAATTCCGAGCAACGTCACCGGCTGGTATGTTGACAAGGATATCAAGACTGTTCCTCTGACAGAAATCAAAAAGGGTGAAAACATTCTTGAAATCACCCTGCCCATCGGCGAGCGCACCAACACAGAATGGTGCTACATTCTCGGCAATTTCGGCGTTAATGTTGTCGGCAAAGCAAAAACAATAATTGCCCTGCCCGAGAAGCTCGGCTTCGGCTCAATAATAAATCAAGGTCTCCCGTTCTACGGCGGCAATGTTACATATCACCTTGAAGCACAGGGCACAGACCTGCGCATCGAGGCAACAAGATATAAGGGCGCGCTAATTTCCGTTGCCATTGACGGCGAAGAAAAGGGTAAGATAGTTTATCCGCCCTATATGCTTGATATCAACGGGCTTGCCAACGGCGAACACAAAGTTGACATTACCCTTTTCGGTAACCGCTACAACGCTTTCGGCCCGATTCATCTGACAGATGTCAAGCACTCATGGCACGGCCCCGGAGCATGGCGCAGCAACGAGGAAGAATGGAGCTATGAATACGTTCTTCGCGACGTCGGCATACTTGCAAGACCGATAGTAACAGAAAAATAAAACTCATGTAAGGGTCGATGCCATCATCGGCCCTTTTGCATTGTAAGATGCAAAATTCATTTCGATATATGTTAACAAGAAACTCTTGGCAGAAGTCTGCCCACAACCTTATGAAAAAAATTTAGATAATGACGTATAAACCTCTGCTTTACACAAGGTGTATTGATGCCTTATCCATCAATACAATAATAATTATAAAATCATCCCCTTGACACTCAAAACATTTTATGATATTCTATTGATTGAAATTAAATAAACAAATTTGTTTATTTGTGAAATAAATACGGATTGAAAAACAGATTCTCTTCGCTCCGAATTGCAATAATCCTTACGAAAGGAGGAGACCTGATGTTCGTTCCCACCCCTTTCGGCATCATGCTAAAGCAAACTCGCGAAAACAAAAAGCTTTCGCAGGGCGACCTTGCCGAAGAATTGGGAAAAACCGCTCAATACATCAGCAACATCGAAAAAGGCAAAAACAATTCCCCGCCCGATGATTCCGATTTGCAGATTTTAATAAAAAAGCTTGAGCTTTCATGCGATGAAGCCGAAAAATTCAGGCTCCTCGCTTATGCAGACCGCGGAATGCTTCCGCCCGAAATGTTCCGATATGTTTTTGACAGGCCTGCTCTTATCGGTCTTATCAGCTATGCAATAAGCAACGAAGTTTCAGAAGAATTTTGGAACTGCATTCTTCAAAACACTACAACCGGCAAAGGAAGGGTAAATCATGAGTAAAACACCTGAATATATTAAATATGCCGCCTCAATCGTTCCCAGCGAAAGGCAGCTCAAATGGCAGGAGCTTGAGTTCTATGCCTTCATACATTTCGGTATCAATACTTTCACAAATTCCGAGTGGGGCAACGGCAACGAAGACCCCGAACTTTTCAATCCCGAAAAGCTGGACTGCCGCCAATGGGTAAAGGTTTGCCAGCTTGCAGGCATGAAAGGCGTTATCCTCACTTGTAAGCACCACGACGGATTCTGCCTTTGGCCGTCGGCTTACACAGACCACAGCGTGCGTTCAAGCAAATGGAGGGATGGCAAGGGTGACGTTGTTGCGGAGTGCGCCAAAGCATGCAAGGAATTCGGATTGAAATTCGGAGTTTATCTTTCTCCTTGGGACAGGCATGAACCCACCTACGGCTCGGGCGAAGCATATAACCGTTTCTTTTTGAATCAGCTTCGTGAGATTTTAACGGGCTATGGCGACATTTTCTGCGTCTGGTTTGACGGCGCATGCGGCGAGGGCCCCAACGGCAAGGTTCAGCAATACGACTGGGAAAGCTATTATAAACTTATCCGCGAGCTTCAGCCCGATGCCACAATTAACATCGCAGGCCCCGACGTTCGCTGGTGCGGCAACGAAGCAGGCGTTTGCAGAAGCAGCGAATGGAGCGTTGTTCCCTACTGGCATTCAAACCAGGAGCTTATTGCCGCCGCAAGCCAGAAGGATGTTTCAAAACCGCCGAAAAAAATAAATCCCACTGCCCTTGATTTGGGCAGCAGGAAAGCAATCAAAAAATGCAATAAACTGATTTGGTACCCCGCAGAGGTTGATGTTTCAATCCGAAAAGGTTGGTTCTATCATCCTGAAGAGGATTATTCCGTCAAGCCGCTGTCAAAGCTTATAGATATATATTATAACTCTGTCGGCGCAAATGCCAACTTCCTTTTGAATATTCCGCCGACAGCCGAAGGCAAGTTCCACGAAAAAGACGTTGAAACCTTGCTTTCATTGGGAGCACAGCTTGACATTGACTTTAACGAAAATCTCGCCGAAGGTTCAATAATAACCGACAACCGCCACCTTGACAAAAAACATACCGGCCAGATGGCGTTAAGCGATAATCCCGAAGAATACTGGCATTCCGGCGACGAACCCGAAGGAGCCGAGCTGATTCTTGACCTTGGCGATGAATACGACATCGACAAAATCGTTCTCGGTGAACATATCAGAACAGGCCAGCAGGTTGAAAAATTCACTCTCTACGCTCAGCTTAACGGCAAGTGGAAAAAGATTTCCGCGGGAACAACAATCGGTTACAAAAAAATATGCCGTTTTAAAGAAATCAGAGTGCGTTATTTCAAGCTTGTTATCAACAAATCAAGATGCTTTGCAACAATTTCAAAGTTTGAAGCATATTAATCTGTTTTAATCCCATTCTTTCCAGATTTCGGGACAATAACCGACAGTTGCTTTTTTGCCGTTGCGAACAATGGGTGTTTTGAAAAGTTCGCCGTGTTCAAGAAGCTTTTCCTCAACCGCTTCCTTGCTCGCAAGATACTTAATAAAATGCTTTTCATAAGCCTTTGATTTTTCGTTAATCAAAGCCTCCATGGAGCCGACAGCTTGTTTAACGCTGTTATATTCACCTTTGCTCAGATTCTTTTGAGTAAGGTCAATAAACTGAAATTTAATCCCGCGTTCTTTGAAATAACGCTGAGCTTTTTTGGTGTCGAAGCATTTGTTTGTTCCGAAAATTTGTATGTTCATTTAAAATTCACCCTTTATGGTAATAATAACATTATGGTAATTGAAATTCCGTTACAAGTCAATAGCGCTCTTGAAATTCTCTGCAGCAGCGGCCACTCCGCATTCATAGTAGGCGGAGCGGTGCGCAACATTCTCATGGGCATTCCGGTTCATGACTGGGACATAACAACCTCTGCTCTGCCGAGCGAAACACTTGAGCTTTTCAAGGATTTCAGAACAATCGAAACCGGCATAAAGCACGGCACGGTAACGGTTATTGTTGACGGCATGAGTCTTGAAATAACCACATTCAGAACAGAGCAGGGATATTCAGATAACCGCCACCCCGACAAGGTTGATTTTACAACCTGTATTGAAGATGATTTATCAAGGCGCGATTTTACCGCCAACGCAATTGCTTGGTCGCCCCAAACAGATTTTGTTGACCCGTTTGGCGGCATGCAAGATATTAAACGCGGCATCATCAGATGCGTCGGAAACCCTGACAGACGTTTCGGCGAGGATGCTTTGAGGATTCTGCGTGCATTAAGATTCTCTGCGGTTCTCGGATTCAGAATTGATAGTGAAACATCCGAAAGCATACACAGGAACTATCATCTTTTGGAGAATATATCAGTTGAACGGATTTTTTCGGAATTCTCAAAGCTGATTTGCGGCAAAGATGCAAAAAAAATTCTTCTTGAGTTCAAAGAAACAGTTTTCTTTATTCTTCCAGAACTTAAACCGACAGATGGATGCATCCAAAACCACGAAAGGCATATTTATGATGTTTGGGGGCACACCGTTGCCGCTGTTGAAAACATTCCGCCGCATCCTGAGCTTCGCTTTGCAATGCTGTTTCACGATTCGGGCAAGCCGCATTGCAAAACAACCGACAAATCAGGCATTGACCATTTTTATTCACACGGAAAAATCAGCAAAAAAATTGCTTTTGAAGCGTTAACACGATTGAAAACTTCAAATAAATTCCGCGAAGATGTTTGCAATTTGGTTGAATATCATGATTTTCTTCCCGATAAAATCAGCAAAAAGACTTATAAAAAATATATTGGTTCTTTGGGAATCGAAACGGTAAAAAAGCTTTTTTCTGTCCGCGAAGCTGATGTTTCGGCTCAAAATCCGAAATTCCTCAACAACAGTTTAAAAGAAAATGAAATCGGCAAAAAACGCCTTGAAGAAATTGAAACCGAGGCATTATGTTTTAAAATCAAAGACCTTGCCATCGACGGCAAAATGCTCGCAGAAATCGGAATCAAACCGTCTCCGATTATGGGCGAAATTCTGAACACATTGCTTGATGAGGTAATGGACGAAAAACTGCCCAACACCGAAGAAGCGTTAAAACACAGGGCAAAACAGCTTGCGAAGCTGTGAAAGGAGCAGATATGGAAATTGTAAAAATAGATAATGCGCAGGAATTCGACAGATTTTTGAGTTCGCACCCAAAGGGTCACATGCAGCAATCCTCCGCATGGGGAAAGGTAAAAAAAGAGTGGGAATGGACCGGCTTCATCGCCCGCAACGAAAGCGGAGAAATCAAGGGTGTGTGTGCGGTTTTGCTGCGTCAGATACCGATGACACCGTTCAAAATGATGTATTCGCCCAGAGGTCCCGTTTGCGATTTAGACGATGAACAAACCGTAAAAGAGCTTTTGACTGCAGCGAAAGAATACGGCATCAAAAACAAAGCATACACTTTTAAAATAGATACAGATACACTTGCATCTAATGCCAAATACATTTCCCTGCTCGAAAACCTTGGATTTAAATTCAAGGAACACAGCGCAGGCTTTGATACAATTCAGTCGCGCTATATTTTCCGCCTTGATGTCAGCGGCAAAACAGAAGATGAGCTCATGGCAACTTTCCACCCCAAAACACGCTATAACATCCGCCTTTCCGCAAGAAAAGGCGTTACCGTTGAAGTTAAAGGCGCAGAAGCCTGCGAGGATTTCCATAAGCTCATGCTCGTTACGGGAACAAGAGATAATTTTGTTATAAGAGATGTTTCATATTTCAAGCGCATAATGGATGCTTTCGGCGACAACGCAAGAATTTATCTTGCATATTATGAGGGCAAGCCCATCGCAGGCGCACTCAATGTTCTTTGCGGCGACAAGGTTTGGTATGTCTACGGCGCAAGCTCCAACGAATACCGCAACGTTATGCCTAATTATCTTGTTCAATGGGAAATGATTAAATGGGCAATGGAAAGCGGCTGCAAATATTATGACTTCCGCGGCGGATACCCCGATGAGGATAATCCCCTTCACGGTATTTTTAAGTTCAAAAAAGGATTCTGTAACGATTATATGGAGCTTATGGGCGAAGCAGATTTGATAATTGACAAAATCGGCTTCAAAGCAGTCAATGCCGCTCAAAAGCTGGCAAAATCCACTCGCAAAATCAGGGCAAAAATTCTCAACAAGTAATCTTCTCGGCAAAGAAACAGTCTTTGCCGCTCAAAATCCTCCATATAGTTCAAGGCAGCACCCTCACGGGCGCTGCCTTGCGCTTTTATATTATTAATTTTTAAATCAGATAATACCCTGAGCCATCATTGCATCTGCAACCTTAATAAAGCCTGCGATATTTGCACCGGCAACAAGGTCATA
The DNA here is from genome assembly GCA_045645145.1 of Acutalibacteraceae bacterium. Classification (GTDB taxonomy): domain Bacteria; phylum Bacillota; class Clostridia; order Oscillospirales; family Acutalibacteraceae; genus CAG-177. The sequence continues at coordinate 85,217 of JAZRIG010000062.1, read as the reverse complement.
GCCGAGGCCGTACTGTGCAGCAGCGGAAGCGGAATTATCGTGGATATCCTTCATAATCTGCTTAAGCTTAGCATCAACCTCTTCGGCAGTCCAGCTGTATCTCATGGAGTTCTGGCTCATTTCAAGAGCAGAAACTGCTACGCCGCCTGCGTTAACTGCCTTTGAGGGAGCAACTGCCTTGCAATTTTCTTTAAGATATGCAAGAGCATCGTTGGTTGTGGGCATGTTGGCAACCTCAATATAATAAGGAACGCCGTTTGCAACAAGCTTTTCAGCCTGCATCATATCAATTTCGTTCTGGGTTGCGCAGGGCATTGCAACATCAACCTTAACTCCCCAGGGCTTCTCGCCGGCAAAGAATTCTGCACCGAATTTATCTGCATAATCCTGAACCTTGTCACGGCCTGAAGCGCGCATTTCAAGCATAAATTCAATCTTTTCGGGTGTGTTGATGCCGTCAGCATCATAAACATAACCGTCGGGGCCTGAGATTGTTACAACCTTGCCGCCGAGTTCTGTAATCTTTTTAACTGCGCCCCATGCAACGTTGCCGAAGCCTGAAATTGCAAATGTCTTGCCCTTGATTTCTTCGCCGAAATGCTTGAACATTTCAACAGCATAGTATGTTGCGCCGTAGCCTGTTGCTTCGGGTCTGATAAGTGAGCCGCCGTAAGGAAGGCCCTTGCCTGTGAGAACACCGTTTTCAAAAGCGCCCTTAATGCGTCTGTACTGACCGTAAAGATAGCCGATTTCTCTGCCGCCAACGCCGATATCACCTGCGGGAACGTCAACATCGGGGCCGATGTGTCTGTAAAGCTCAGTCATGAATGCCTGGCAGAAGCGAAGAATTTCCGCATCACTCTTGCCTCTGGGGTCAAAATCGGAGCCGCCTTTTGCGCCGCCGATGGGAAGGCCTGTGAGGCTGTTTTTGAAGGTCTGCTCAAAACCGAGGAACTTCATGATGCCGATATATACCGAAGGATGGAACCGAAGACCGCCCTTATAAGGACCGATAGCTCCGTTGAACTGAACTCTGTAACCTGTGTTAACATTAACCTTGCCGTTATCATCAACCCATGTAACTCTGAAAGTAATCTGTCTTTCGGGTTCAGCCATTCTTTCAAGCAAAGCGTTTGCTTCGTATTCGGGATGCTGTTCGATAACGGGAGCGATTGATTCGAAAACTTCTGTTAATGTCTGAACAAATTCAGGTTCTCTCGCATACTTCTTTGCCATCTCAGCGATGACTCTTTCTACATAACTCATAAGTGATACTCCTTCTTAAAAACTGCCGCAAACAAGACAGCCTTCTATAAACAAATTAACGCAGAATTTTTCTGCTTGCATAATATTCTATACCTAAAACCGCAAAAATGCAACAAAAAATATTCTCTCTTTCATAATTTTGTTAAAAAAATCTAAAAACAAGCACCAAACCGGCCGCATTTTGCAACATACAACGAACCGTCTTTCAAAAATCCTGCATATTTATGCACCTTGCAGGATTTTTTGCATAAGTGATTGGCTCTTGAATAAATGGCTTTCATTTGATATAATTATTCCATCTTGTATATGAAAGGCAAGGATTTAATATGTCGGCACCTCTTGCGGACAGACTCCGCCCCAAGAAAATTGAAGATATAATCGGCCAGCCGCATCTGTTGGGAGAAGGCAAGCCCCTAAGAAACATTATCGAATCGGGCGAACTGCCTAATATGGTATTCTACGGCCCTCCCGGTGTCGGCAAAACAACGCTTGCAAGCATTATTGCAAAAAAGACCGACCGCCATCTGGTAAAGCTCAACGGCACAACCGCCGGCACTTCGGATATCAAAGAAGTTGTTGCAAAGCTTGACACCTTTCTTGCACCCAACGGAATTTTGCTCTATCTTGACGAGATTCAGTATTTCAACAAAAAGCAGCAGCAAACCCTGCTTGAATATATCGAAAACGGCGCAATAACTCTTATAGCTTCAACCACCGAAAATCCGTATTTTTATGTTTACAGCGCAATTCTCAGTCGTTCCACCGTTTTTGAATTCAAAAGTGTCACTCCGTCGGAAGCCGAAAAAGCTGTCAGGCGTGCATTTGATTTTATGGCAGCAGACAGGAACGAAGAGTATTCGGTTGAGGACGGCGTTTATTCTCACATCGCAACCGCAAGCGCAGGCGATGTGCGCAAAGCAATTAACAGCGTTGAGCTTTGCGTGCTTTCGGCAAATTCAGACAACGGCAAAAAGCTGATCACTCTTGAAAACGCAAGGTCACTCACACAAAAAAGCGCAATGCGCTACGATAAAGACGGCGACGAGCATTATGATATTATCTCCGCTTATCAGAAGTCCATGCGCGGCTCCGACCCCGATGCTGCGGTTCATTATTTGGCAAGGCTTCTTGAAGCGGGCGATTTGCCATCGGCATGCAGGCGGCTTTTGGTATGCGCCTGCGAGGACGTGGGGCTTGCATATCCGCAAATCATTCCGATTGTTAAAGCAGCGGTTGATTCGGCAATGATGCTCGGCCTGCCCGAAGCAAGAATCCCCCTTGCCGATGCGGTTGTTCTTGTTGCAACCTGTCCCAAATCAAACACAGCTTACGGCGCAATTAATTCGGCCATGGCCGATGTTGCGGCGGGCAAAACAGGCCCCGTTCCCCGTCAGCTGCAAAACATGCATTATGACGGCGAGGACAATCCGAACAAGGGTCAATTTTATAAATATGCTCACGATTTCCCAGGCCATTGGGTTGACCAGCAATATCTTCCCGACGCTATCAAGCACAAAAAATACTATGAATTCGGTGACAACAAAACCGAACAGGCAGCCAAGGAATATTGGGCAAGAATAAAAAAGAAATAATATATAAAGCGCCCCGAAAGAATAACTCTTTCGGGGCGTTAATAATTTAATTATGCCTTGTTATCGCAGCCGAGAACGTTCTTGATCTTGTGCTCAACCATGCCCTGGATTGCGGTGCGGGCGGGAGCAAGATACTGTCTGGGGTCAAAGTGGCCGGGATTCTCAGCCATATACTTTCTGATAGCAGCAGTCATTGCAAGACGAAGGTCGGAGTCAATGTTAATCTTGCAAACTGCGTGTGAAGCAGCCTTGCGAAGCTCGCTTTCGGGGATACCGATAGCGTCTCCCATCTTGCCGCCGAATTCGTTAATCTGGTCAACAAACTCGGGAACAACTGATGATGCGCCGTGAAGAACGATGGGGAAGCCGGGAAGCTTCTTTTCGATTTCTTCAAGGATGTCGATGCGGATTTTGGGATCCTGGCCGGGCTTGAACTTGAATGCGCCGTGGCTTGTGCCGATAGCGATAGCAAGTGAATCAACGCCTGTTCTTGTTACGAAATCGATAACCTCAGCAGGGTTTGTGTAGGAAGCATCCTCAGCAGAAACGTTAACATCATCCTCGATGCCTGCAAGCTGGCCGAGTTCGCCTTCAACAACAACGCCGTGAGCGTGTGCGTAATCAACAACCTTCTTTGTGAGAGCAACGTTCTCTTCGTAAGGAAGGTGTGAACCGTCAATCATAACCGATGTGAAGCCGCCGTCGATGCAAGCCTTGCAGGTTTCAAAGTCGGGGCCGTGGTCAAGGTGAAGAGCGATGGGAAGGCCTGTTGTTTCAACAGCAGCCTCAACGAGCTTAACAAGATAGGTGTGGTTTGCATAAGCTCTTGCGCCCTTGGAAACCTGAAGAATAAGAGGAGCATTGAGAGCTTTACCTGCTTCAACGATGCCCTGAATGATTTCCATGTTGTTTACATTGAATGCGCCGACAGCGTAGCCGCCCTTGTATGCATCCTCAAACATTTTTTTGGTTGTTACTAATGCCATTTTTATCACTCCTGAAATAATTTTAAACTAACCTTATATATTATATCAAAATTTCAATTAATGTCAACAAAATTACGCAAACAAGCTTATTATTTCCGTTTTCAAAAGCATAAATACATTTCTGATTGCGCCGAAAAATTCTTCAATAACATTATCATACTCGGTGTAAGGTTCATCAACCTGAAGCTCAAGACGGGCATCATTTGTTTTAACGCTGCCTTCATAAGTATAAAGCACGTTATCAAAATTCTTTATATCATCCTCATAAAGAGTGAATACTCTGATGCCGTAGGGGCCGGGCTTTGCAAACTCGCAGCCGTAGGTAAAACCAAGCTCAATGCCGTCCCAAATGCCTGTATATCCCTCTGTGTGCCAATGGCCGAAATATGCGCCGAGAACATCACCGCAATCCTTCCATGCATTGAACTGTTCGCTTGTTGAACCGGGAATAACTGCGCCTGCATGATATCCTCTTGCAATTTCCTGATTAAGGCGGTAGCACTTGCCGTCATCACCTATGCTTGCACCCTCATCCCAGAAATTGCATTCCTCAAAAAGATTGCCGATATCATCGGTCGGAATATGCTGAAAGAGAACGGAAGGAACAGGCTCTCCGCCGTTTGCCGCCTTAAGTTTGGCACTCTCGGATTTATACCACTCAATCTGCTCATCCGTAACAGAACCGGTTGCAGTATCCGCCATCCAAACATTAAATACGGTTTCTTTTCCGTCGCTTGATTTGATTTCAAGATTAAAATCTATTCTGCCGTCGCTGTCATTGCTTTCATCAACGGTCATACTATTTTCATAGCTGTTATATATTGCAAGCCAATCTTCATTGGTAATTCCGCTTTTGTAGTCGTTATTACCCTGACATACGGCAAAGGGAATCCCCTTTTTCTCTGCCTCGGCAAAAACAGCAGCGCAGGTTGCGGTAACATTTGCAAGGGTCTGCTCATAGCTGTCAACCTCAACACCCTCACGCAGGCTTTCGCCATCAATGCCGATATCGCCTATACGGCTGTCCTCAACAATATCTCCCGTGAAAACAATCAAATCGGGATTTGACTGCTCAATCGCAAGCTTTATCATGTTGACCATATCATAAGCGGGATAGTGATCATCCTGCGGGTCGCTTATCTGGAGAATCGTGAACTCGCCGTCAGAGCCGAATTTAAGTTCCTTTCCCTGCGCATTTGCAAAAATGCAAAACGAAAACAGAAGCATTGCCGCAAGCAATATACTTATTATTTTTTTCATTTATTATCTCCTGTTTTTATTATATGCTGTCGCAGCCGAATCAAAATTTATCCATGCTTTCAACGTCAAGCACAAATACAGTTGCACCGCCAACGGTAACTTCTTCCTCAAGGCTGTTGTTTTGAAGTCCCCTGCCGAGCGAACCTGTGGTCATTGCAACCTTGCTTCTTGTTTGTGAATATTCGCGAATTATCTCTTTTGCGCGAGCAACCTTATCATCCTCGGCACCGATAAGCAGGGTTGTGTTGCCTATCATAAGGAAGCCGCCGGTGGTTGAAAGCTTTGTTACGCTGTAATTCTCTTTTGTGAGTGTTGCGGAAACAACCGCGCTGTCATCATTATTTACAATTGCAAGAATAAGTTTCATGTTATCTTCCTTTCATTACATATCGGGTAAAATCAACTTCTGGCTGCGTTTGTCAAGCGCATAAATATCGGGAATTTCATAGCGGTTATCGTTGCCGTCTTTGATAAGAATGCGTCTGTCATAAAACATTTTCATCGACTGAATGTGATTGATGATTTCAAAGGTATAAACTCCCCTGTCGGTTTCAACATTCCAAAGCCAGATTTTATGCTTTTCGCTTCGGCTGATAAGCCTTGTTATTTTGGGGATTCTGTAATATTCCTCAAGGCAGCCGAGAAGAAGCTCTCTCTGCGACTGCTCCATATTATCAAGCCTTCTGATTATGAACCGTTCTTCACCGTTCTCATCAAGAAATGTTATATATTCGGAAAGTCCGCTGACGGGAAACAGGCGACGCGGCTCAAGATTGCAGAGCTTTTCTCCGGTAAAAAATTCAACATCGCAGAATATTCTGTCCTTCACGGTTATGCGTATTTCATTGCCGTCAATAAAATTTCTTGCCATAAAAAGCCCTCCTTATTCAAAGTTTTCCGCCGCCTTTTCCGCGGCTACCTGCTCGCTCATTGACTGAATCTGAATGAGCTTGTAATATTTGCCCTTAAGAGCCATAAGCTCCTCGGGAGAACCGAACTCGATAATGTTGCCTTTATCAACAACGATTATTTTGTTTGCCTTTCGAAGAGTGGAAAGACGGTGAGCAATCATAAGCGTTGTTCTGCCTCGGATAAGGCGGTTAATTGCATCCTGAATCAGCTTTTCGGTTTCGGAGTCAACTGCGGAAGTTGCTTCGTCAAAAATAAGAACTCCGGGATTTTTAAGCACGGCTCTTGCGATTGAAAGCCTCTGTTTTTCGCCGCCGGAAAGGCCAACGCCTCTTTCGCCGAGCATCGTGTCATAAGCATCGGGCAGACGAGAAATAAAGCCGTGAGCATTTGCGATATCGGCGGCATTGAGAACCTGCTCCGGATGAGCACCGGGCAGCGAATAGGCAATGTTATTGAAAATAGTGTCGCGGAACATCATCGGCTCCTGCTGAACATAGCCAATCTGTGAGCGGTAATAGGACATATCGATATCTTTTATGTTAACATCGTCAACAAGGATTTCGCCCTCATAATCATCATAAAAACGCATAAGCAGATTTATGAGCGTTGATTTGCCTGAGCCCGTTGTGCCGACGATACCCACAACGTCGCCCGGATTGATAACAAAGTTAACGTCGTTAAGAACCTTTTTGGAACGGTCAAAGGAAAAATTAACGTTTCTGAACTCAATTTTGCCTTTCATGACTCCAAGCTCAGAGCCTTTTCCGAAATCATGCTCCGGCTCGGCGCTGATAATATCCATAACCTTTTCGGTTGAAGCGAGCGCATTCTGATAAGAGTCGCTCAGGTTTGCGAAAAAGTTAACGGGTGTATAAAACATGCTTGTGTATGAAATAAACGAAACAAGAACACCGAGTGAAAGGCTTTCGGGTGTGTCAATAACCATGTTGCCGCCCACAAACCAGATGATGACCGAACCGCAGGTTATCAAAAATGTTATTGCAGCAGGAAAAATTGCGGCAATGCGAGCAACCTTCTTGTCTTCATAAAGCCAATCATCAACATGATGCGAGAATTTTTTAATTGCTTTTTCTTCACTTGAAAAAGACTTAACAATTCTGATTGCGGGAATGCTGTCCGAAAGTATGCTTGAAATCGCAACGCCCCTTCGCCAAATACGGCGGTAAAGGGGGCCGATTTTTCTGCCGAAAAAGCGGCTGCAAAGCACAACAACCGGAACGGGTATGAGCGACAGCAGAGTGAGCCTCCAGTTCATGCCGAGCATAATAATAACAATGCCTATCATCATAAATAGCTGAACAACGGCTTCCTGAGTGATTCTGAGCATAAACTGCTGCAAAACGGTTGTGTCCGAATTAACCCTGTTAATAACAGAACCGGTTGAGGTTTTGTCATAGAATTTCATGGGAAGATACTGTGCCTTCGCATAAATTTCTTTTTTGAGGTCGGCAATAATGCCGTCGCCCGCAACGCGCAGGATATATGAACGCAACGCACCGATTGCATACTGCAAAAAATAAACCGCAAGCAAAAACAGGATAACAAAAACAAGCATACGCTTGTCGCGGTTGGGAATAACATTATCCACCATCATGCTCGTGACATAAGGCGGAACAAGCGCCGCCGCTGTTGTTATAATTGAAAGAACAATGCAGAAAATCAGCTTGCCCATATATGGCTTTATGTATTTGAGCATTGTTGCGGCAATTTTCTTTTTGCCCTTGCAGTTAAGACACTCCGCATTGGGCGACGGAAGCTTTCTGCCGCATTTCGGGCAGAAGGAGCGCAGATTTTTGAACGTTACTTCAACAGCCGCAAATCTGTCCTCAACGCTTTCACCCTCATTAACCTTTGTCACAAAATCCGCAACGGCATCGCAGATATCGGCTGTTGCAAAGGTAAAGCGCATCAAATCGACCGTTGAGCCGCCTGTGGTTTTTGCCTTCAGCACAGCATTGCCGTACATTCGCTTAACGGAAATTTCAGCTATGTTTGCAAAATCAAGGCTCAAAAAGCCTTCATCAAAGCAGTCTCCGATTGCAACAACCCGATTTTCGGCAACATAGACTGCACCCTCGCCGTAATCGCTGTTGATTGCAAGGTCACCCACAACAGCAAAAAGCGGTTTTTCTTTCCCCTTGAATTGCCTCTCTGCAATTTCAGCGATTGCGGCACTTGCAGGTCTGTTAATTAACAAATCCTTGGGAATCACATTATCCCCTCCTTTTATAAGGAATTTCGACTTCATTATATGGCGAAAAAAACAATAATTCAACCTCAAAAAACAAATTTTTTACATTTCGTGGAAATGCATAAACATGAGACTTTTTTCTTGTAATTTTAGCTGAAAAACCAATAACTATGTACCCCTCCTGCGAGGGGCAAATTAATAATTTTCGCATTTAATTTCAAAGTATGCTCTCGGGTGAGTGCAAACAGGACAAACTGCAGGGGCTTCTTTGCCAACATGCAGATGGCCGCAGTTTCTGCAAAGCCAAACAGTTTCGCCGCTCCTTGAAAAAACAATGCCTTTTTCAAGGTTTTCGCTCAAAGCTTTAAATCGAGCCTCATGCTCCTTTTCGATTGCACCAACCATTTTAAAAAGAGCCGCAATCTGCGTAAAGCCCTCTTCGGCAGCAACGCGTTCAAACTCTTTATACATTTCTGTCCACTCGTAGTTTTCGCCTGCCGCCGCATCTAACAGATTTTCTGCAGTTTCGGGCACCGAATCCCCATGCAGCTGCTTAAACCATATTTCGGCATGCTCCTTTTCGTTGTCGGCGGTTTTCATAAAAATATCCGCTATCTGCTCATAGCCGTCCTGTTTTGCTTTTGCGGCATAAAAAGTATATTTGTTTCTCGCCTGCGATTCACCCGCAAAAGCTGCCATAAGATTTGCCTGAGTTCTGCTTCCTTCAAATTCCATAAAAAATACCTCCCGTTTTAGTTTGATAACGGGAGGCAAAATTATTCACATAAATCTTATAATATTTTCCTTTATGTATTCTCCCGCTTTGGCAGATAAAATGCCGGGAGAAACTGTTTTTGCAAATTCTTCATCAAGCGACTTTATCTCCTCGGGAATCACGGAAGCTTCTTCATTATCAGGGTCAAAAGAATTATACTCCGCTTCAAAAATCTCAAAAGTTCTGCCTTTGAAAATATTTTTCATTCCGTCGAGTGCGGCATCGGTAAGAGGATGTCCGTTAGCTCTGAAAAAGCTGCTGAGAGCTTCTGCGCCGTCTTCGATAACAAATGACAGGCCATAGATTTTTCTTTGCTCCTGCGTAAGCTTTTCAAAAGCCGCATTCATATCCGCGGCATCGGAAATACGCTTTTGAAGATTGAATGCAACTCCCCTGAAAAGCCTTGCAGGCTCTGACTTTTCCGCAAGTGATTCGGTCAAAATCGCAAATTCATTGCGAAGCTCGTTTTCTTCCTTAAGTTTTTTTATCAAATTTTCATTTTCTCTGGTTCTTCTTGCGCTTGCCTGCCCTGCTTTTATAAAAACAAAAACAGTAAGAGCAATCAAAGCAACCATGAGCAATATCAAATAAGGTCTTTCAAGAAAATACTGAACCATGTTTTTACTCCTCTATCAACAATTTGTATATATCGCCTTTTTTAAGTCCGCTCTCTTTTGCGGCAAGCTTTGCAGCCTGTGTTTTGCTCTCGCCGTTTGCGGCAAGCTCTTTTGCATATTCAACAGCCTGCTCAAGTGTCATTTTCTCTTTAGCAGCAGGGTCGGTGCCTTTTACAATCAAAACTATTTCGCCCTTTAATGCCTCTGCCGAATATTTCTCCGCAGCGGCACACAGCGTTGTTTTGATAACCTGCTCATGCATTTTGGTAAGCTCCCTGACTATCGCAATTTCACGCTCGCCCAAAGCAGAGTAAAGGTCTGTAAGAGTCTGTGAAAGCTTATGCGGCGCCTCATAAAAAATCATTGTTCTAGTTTCACCGACAAGCCATGAAATATGTTCACGCCTTGCTGATTTTTCCGCAGGCAAAAATCCCTCAAAAGTGAAACGCTTTGACGGCATACCCGAAATTGCAAGAGCTGTTGCAAACGCACAAGGCCCCGGCACGGACTCAACTTTTATGCCTTTTTCATGGCAAAATTTAACCAAATCCTCTCCCGGATCCGATATGGCAGGCATGCCGGCATCAGTTACGATTGCACAGCTTTCGCCCGAAATCAGCCTTTCCGCAATAACAGGCCCTCTCTCAAAACGGTTATGTTCAAAATAACTGACCATCGGCTTCTTTATTCCGAAATGGTTGAGAAGCTTAAGGGTTACCCTAGTATCCTCCGCAGCGATAAAATCGCATTTTTCAAGAGTTTCCAGCGCCCTGGGTGAAATATCGCCGAGATTTCCGATAGGGGTGCCGACAACATATAAAGTTCCGCTCATGCTTCCTCACCTCTGTTTTCCAAAAGATAATCGCCGTAAATTTTCTTCATTTCGTCGGAGTAGCCCCCGTTTTCGTCATGAACAAAAAGCTCCGGTTCAACAGTTATCCCGGCTTTGCCTCCCCTGCGGCCTTCAACAAGCGCAAGCCACGGGGCCTTGCCGGGGCATTTTGAAACAAGCTTAAGTCTTTTTGGTTCAATGCCCGCCGAATGCATTTCGCAAATCAGCTCCGCAAGCCTTTCCGGGCGGATGCACATGCAAAGCCTGCCGCCGAAATTGAGGAGTTTTTTTGCAGCCATGCAGATATCGCTGAGCGAACACATGGTTTCGTGCCTTGCAATTTTATCGGCTCCGCTTCGGCTTTCAATTCCCGCACCGCTTGCTTTATATGGCGGATTCATCGTAACAACATCAAAACATCCGAACGGAACAATGCCTTTCAGGTTTTTTAAATCTGCATTAACCGCAGTAAGCCTTTCTTCAAGCGCGTTGAATTCTATCGCCGCATTAATCTGCTCAACTCCGAGTGGCTGAATCTCAACGGCAGTTATTTTCCCTGTTTGTTTTTTGCACCAAAGAAGAGGAATTATTCCGCAGCCCGAGCCCAAGTCGCAGCACAGCGCCCTTTTAGACGGCGAAGCAAAATCGGCAAGCAAAACCGCATCCGTTCCGAATGAATGAGCATCCGAAACAAAGGCAGTCACACCCGAACCGAGATATTCCTTTCTGAATCCGTTCATAGCAAAAACTCCGATAAATAATTATTGTATATTATATCATTGCAAACAAAAAAAGTAAAGAGCAGGCGTTGCCTGCTCTTATATCTTTAGTTTTTCACGTTTTACAGAAATAATAAGAATTGTTGATATTATCATTATAAATCCGATTATATCGGTTAAAGAAAATTCCGTGCCAAGCCACAGGGCTGATATAACCGTTGCCGAAACAGGCTCAATGCTTGAAATTATGCTTGCCCTTGTTGCGCCGATAAGGTGAATCCCTTCAAGATAAAAAGTATATGCAACAACCGTTCCCAGAATAATAATGCCTGCCATTGCGCCAATCAGTGAAAGTGAAATCTGAGGCATAATATCCCACGGATTAAAAACAGGAAACATTATTGCACCGCCCAAAAGCATGCCCCAGCCAAGCACCGTAGGCGTATCAAAATCTTTCAAAAGCGGTGTCGGAATGAGTGAATAACACGCAAGAAAAACACCTGATATAACACCCCAAAAAAGTGCCTGGGGCGACACCGCGAGACTGCTGATTTTTCCGCCGGTTGCAATAATGAAAGTTCCGCCGACGGCAAGAATTATGGAAACAACTTCCGAAACGGTCGGCATTTTGCGGCCCTTAATGCACATATAAACAAGAATCATAACAGGCGAAAGATACTGCAAAACAGTTGCCGTGCCTGCATCGGAAAATTCAATGGCGGTGAAATATGAATACTGACACATTATCAGACCGAACAGCGTAAAGGCCGCCATTCGCAAAAAATTGCTTTTGCCTCGCCAAACAGCAAAAATCTTTTGCCTGTTTTTCACAAAGCTCATGGCGAGAAGGATTATTCCCGTTGCCAACATCCTTATCGGAACAATCCATTTTGAATCAACATCGTGATATGTGAAAAGATACTGCCCGCAGGAGCCTGAAAAGCCCCAGAATATTCCTCCGAAAAGCGAAAATAAAATACCTGCCGCAATTTTTGACTTTTTCATTATCACACCCCCTGAACCTTGGGAATAATACCATAAACTGCAGATAAAATCAACTCAAGCCGGCATAATGCTTCTAAAAATCTCCTATAATATTTTTGACCTATCGTTAAAAACAAATTTCAAAAAAATTAGAAAACTCAAGAAATCGAAAGATATTTAAAGATATTCCGAGATTTTGATGCTTTCTTTCTCAAATTTGACCTTTTTTGACTTTTGACCTTTTGACCTTCTCTGACTATAATAAAACCAAGGTCAAAGAAAGTCAAAGACAAACAAGCATCATGAAAAGAGATGATATTATGAGTTTGAGCAACCAAATTGCAAGAATGCTTATGGAAATGCTCGAAAGCGACGGAACAACCGAAATTCAAAGAAACGAACTTGCGCAGACACTCGGCTGCGTGCCGAGCCAGATAAATTATGTTATATCCTCCCGCTTCACTCCCGAGCAGGGATACATTGTCGAGAGCAGACGCGGCGGCGGCGGATACATCAAAATAACAAAGGTTAAGCTCGACAGGCCCTCTCTTATAATGCACACGGTAAATTATATTGGCGAAGCAATTGATTTTGCTACATGCCGCGCCAATGTTATGAATCTGCACCACAGCGGCGCAATCGATACTCAATGCGCAAAGCTGCTGCTTGCGGCAACGGGAGATAACTCGCTGAGAACTCTTCCTGCTCCGTTAAGGGACAGAGTAAGAGCCTCCATTTTCAAACAAATGCTTATTACAATAGATTCAGGAAAGGATGATTGATTATGTTATGTCAGAACTGCGAAAAAAATGAAGCAACCACACACATCAAACAAATTATTAACGGCGACATGGCTGAAAGCCATCTTTGCTCGGACTGCGCATCGCATCTCGGTTATTCGGATATGTTTTCCGGCTTCGGGCTGAATCTTTCCGAGCTTTTCGGCGGATTTCTGGGTGATATGATGCCTGCAATATCCTCGGGTAAAACTCAGAGATGCGCAAAATGCGGAACATCGTTTGATGAAATAGTGCGCGACGGCAGAGTAGGCTGTGCGGACTGCTACAGAACATTTTACGACAAACTCCTGCCGTCAATCCAGAGAATTCACGGCAAAATCAAGCACAGCGGAAAGGTCAGCGCAGCGCCTGTCGCTGAACCGAAAGCAGAAACAACGGAAGAAAAAATCGAAAAACTCAAAATACAAATGAACGAAGCTGTTGCCAAACAGGATTTTGAAAGCGCAGCAAAAATAAGAGATGAAATAAAGGCTCTTGAAGGAGGCGAAGTTAAATGAATAAATGGTATTTTGAAAAAGGCGACCAGGGTGACGTTGTTATCAGCACGCGCATTCGCCTTGCAAGAAACCTTGATGAATTTCCGTTCCCCGCAAAGCTTGATGTTGCGGGCAAAAACAGAGTTAACGGACTTTTGAAAAGCATCCTTTTTGAAAATGACAGAAAGGATTTCAGCTATATTGAAATGAAAGACCTTTCAAGAATTCAGGCCGTTTCTCTTGCAGAACGTCATTTGATAAGCCCCGAATTCGCCTCCAAAAAAGACGGCAGCGCGCTTGTTCTATCCGCCGATGAAAGTGTGAGCATCATGCTTTGCGAAGAGGATCACATACGCCTGCAGGTTATGAAATCTGGCCTTGCTCTTGAAGAAGCTTATGACATTGCCGATAAGCTCGACAGCATGATTGACGGCAAGGTTAAATATGCATTTGATGAACGGATAGGCTATCTCACTCAATGCCCCACAAATCTCGGCACGGCAATGCGTGCATCCGTTATGCTCCACTTGCCCGCACTCACTCGTTGCGGCCAGATGACTCGCCTTGCAAACACGGTTTCAAAGCTCGGCTTAACCATTAGGGGCGCAAACGGCGAGGGTTCGCAGCCCAGAGGCGACATGTATCAGATAAGCAACCAAATTACTCTGGGAATAACCGAAGAAACAGCCATTGCAAATCTCAAATCAATTGTTCTGCAGCTTGTTGCGCAGGAAAGAGCGGCGGCGGCAGAAATAATCAAAAAACCTGCGGAGGAGGATAAGATTTTCCGTGCTCTCGGTGTTCTTAAGAACGCAAGGCTTCTCAGCACCGATGAATTTATGGAGCTTATCTCCGTTGTAAGACTCGGTGCAGCAAAGGGGCTTATTGACACTCCGATTGAAAAAATCAATGAGCTGATAGTCAACATGCAGCCCGCAACAATCAGCGCCGCAAACAGCGATGCGGTGAATCCCGCGGCAAGGGACGCCGTAAGAGCTGCTGCAGTTCGCGAGGCGCTGAATCAGCGATAACACGCGAAACTTATAGGGGGATGAAAATATGTACAGATTTACGGGCTTTACTCAGAAAGCCAACGATGCGCTTAACAGCGCAATAACCTCGGCGGAAAACCTTGGCCACACCTTTGTGGGCAGCGAGCATATTCTTCTCGGCCTTTTGTCCGAAAGCGGCGGAATGGCGTATACCGCCCTTTCCGCAAAAAAAGTCAGCTACAGCGAGGTTGAATCAATCATTAAAAGCAGCATGGGCATCGGTTCACCAACGGTTCTTTCGCCCAACGATTTCACGCCCAGAGCCAAAAATATAATTGATACGGCAATTTTACAAGGACGCGGAATGGGTCATTCCTACATCGGGACAGAACACATTCTTATGGGGATAATTCGTGAAGGCACGGGAGCTGCAACAGAAATCCTCAGCCGTCTCGGCGTTTCTCCGCAGGATTTGCTCAACGATTTGACAAACGCACTCGGAAACAGCAATTCTTCATCTCACTCATCAAAGGGTGAAACAAAAGAGAAATCGGATACTCCCACTCTGAGCCAGTTCGGCAGAGATTTAACCGTTCTTGCAACGCAAGGAAGAATTGACCCAGTTATCGGCAGGCACAAGGAGATTGAAAGAGTTATCCAGATTCTCAGCAGAAGAACAAAAAATAACCCTTGCTTAATCGGCGAACCGGGTGTGGGCAAAACGGCCATTGCGGAAGGCCTTGCCCTTAAAATTGCAACGGGTGAAGTCCCTGAGCTTCTTCGCAACAAAAGAATAATCACCCTCGATTTGACCGGCATGGTGGCCGGCACAAAATACAGGGGTGACTTTGAAGAAAGAATACGCAATGCCATTGAAGAAGTCAAAAAAGCAGGCGACATAATTCTGTTTATCGACGAGGTGCATACCCTTATCGGCGCAGGCTCGGCGGAGGGTGCGGTTGATGCCGCAAACATCCTTAAGCCGTCGCTTGCAAGAGGCGAGCTTCAAGTTATCGGCGCAACAACGCTTGAAGAATACAGGAAGCACATTGAAAAAGATTCTGCGTTAGAAAGAAGATTTCAGCCTGTGACGGTCGGTGAACCGAGCGAAGAAGAAGCAATCGAAATTCTTCGCGGCCTGCGCGACAAATATGAGGCTCATCACAAAGTAAAAATCACGGATAACGCAATTTTGGCGGCCGTTAAGATGTCGTCACGCTACATCGGCGACAGATATCTGCCGGATAAGGCGATTGACCTTGTTGACGAAGCGGCATCAAGAGTCCGCCTCAAGGCCTTTACCGCTCCTCCGGACTTGAAAGCTCTTGAGGATAAGCTCAAATCCCTCGGCGAAGAAATGCAGTCCGCCGTTAATTCTCAGGACTTTGAGCATGCCGCAGCCCTTCGCGACGAAAAGAATAAAATTGCAAAGGATTTGGAAAACGAACGTCAGCTCTGGCGCGAAAAGAGCAACCGCTCAACGGGAGAAGTGGGCGAGCAGGAAATCGCCGCAATTGTTTCACAGTGGACGGGAATACCCGTTGTTCAGCTCACGCAGGAGGAAAGCCAACGGCTTCTCAGAATGGAAGAAGAGCTTCATAAAAGAATCGTTGGCCAGAATGAAGCCGTCAGCGCGGTTGCGAGAGCAATTCGCCGCGGCAGGGCGGGTCTTAAAGACCCGAAGCGACCCACAGGCTCATTCATTTTTCTCGGCCCGACAGGTGTCGGCAAAACCGAGCTTTGCAAAACACTTGCTGCCTCTATGTTCGGCGATGAAAATGCAATGATAAGGCTCGACATGTCCGAATATATGGAGAAACACACGGTTTCAAGACTTGTCGGTTCCCCTCCGGGATATGTCGGCTATGACGAAGGCGGTCAACTCACAGAAAAGGTGCGGCGCAGACCGTATTCCGTTATCCTGTTTGACGAAATAGAAAAAGCCCATCCCGACGTGTTTAACATGCTTCTTCAGATTCTTGAGGACGGCATTCTCACCGATTCGCAGGGCAGACGCGTAGACTTCAAAAACTGCATTATAATCATGACCTCCAATGTTGGCGCAAAACAAATTGCTCAGAGCGGCACAGGCACACTCGGCTTTGCTCCGGACAGCTCGGAAACAATGAGTGAAAAGAAAATCCGCGAAGCCGTTATGGGCGAATTGAAAAGA
This sequence comes from Acutalibacteraceae bacterium, assembly GCA_045645145.1. Taxonomy (GTDB): domain Bacteria; phylum Bacillota; class Clostridia; order Oscillospirales; family Acutalibacteraceae; genus CAG-177. The sequence continues at coordinate 68,621 of JAZRIG010000062.1, read as the reverse complement.
GTTTTTAAGCCTGAATTCATCAACAGGGTTGACGATATAATTGTTTTCCATCAGCTCAGCAAGGAGAATATTAACGAAATTGCAAGAAGAATGCTTAACGCTCTTTCCAAGCGCGTTAAAGAGCTTGATTTTGAGCTTGAATTCTCCGAAAACACGGTTGAGGAAATCGGAAAAGCAGGTTTTGACCCCGTCTACGGTGCAAGACCTCTCAGAAGAGCTATTCAGCAGCAAATCGAGGATAAGCTCTCCGAAGAAATGCTTGAAGGCAAGCTAACAGCAGGCAAAAAATATGTTTGCTCTTATGAAAACGGAATTTATGAATTCAAAGAGGTAACAGAATAACCAATCAGCCACAGTTTTTCGGAACTGTGGCTTTAATTAACTATATGTAAATTATTATATTTTTAACATGTAACTATTGTTTTTTTAACAAAAATCTGTCATAATGCTTTTAAACGTAAAACGTTTACTTAAATCAACAAACGGAGGATTTCAGACATGAAAAAAATTATTATCTGCATAGTTGCCGTAGCGGTTGTTGCCGCAGCAGCCGTTGGTGCTTATTTTGCATTTTTCAATAACGGACCCGAAAACACAGCCGAGCTTTCAATAACAAAAAACGATTTCAGCGAAAGCATGAGCTATCTTGAAGCTCTCATCAGAAACCCAGACAGATATCAGAAAGCTCTGGCAAACGAATTTGAGATGGGCGACGAAGTTGCCGCCGGATTCTATGCCGCACCCGAAGAATGGCTTTCATATCAGCAAACCGTAACCGTTAAAAACATCGGCGAAACCGATTTGACGATTTACGGCTATGAAGTTAAGAACAACGGCAAAAACGGCGTTTATATTTCAACAAAATCCACAGGCGAAATCGGCATTGCTCCCGGCGGAACCGCACCGACAGTTCTCAGCATTCTTTGTTCAGACGGCGAGCTTTCAACAGACGAGGTTAAGGCAATTGTTGACTCAATGGAAATCAGCGTTGTTTACACAAAAACACCTGTTGAGTACGATGACGGCACAGAAAGCGTTGAAGAAACAAAAACTGCCGTTATCGCAGCATCGGAAGGAACAGAGAAATGAGTTTTTTTTCAAAGCGAAAAGCGCCTGCCGGCCCTCCGGAATTCCTGATTGTCGGTCTTGGCAATCCGGGCAAAAAATACGAGCTTACCCGCCACAATGCAGGCTTTTTGTTTGCAGACCTTCTGGCAGATAAGAACGGCGAAAAAATAAGTAAAATACAGTTTAAATCCGTGACCGCCTGCATTGAGCTTGGCGGTCACAGATGCTTGCTTATGAAGCCGCAAACATTCATGAACAACAGCGGCGAAGCCGTTAAGCAAGCTGCTTCTTTTTATAAAATACCGCCCGAAAAAATCATTGTTGTTTTTGATGATATATCTCTTCCCTGCGGTAAGCTTCGCATAAGGCGCAAGGGCAGCGACGGCGGCCACAACGGAATCAAAAGCATAATTTATCTGCTCAACTCCGATAAATTCCCGAGAATCAAGCTTGGCGTGGGCGAAAAGCCTCATCCTGACTATGATTTGGCCGACTGGGTGCTTTCTTCATTCAAAAAAACGGAGCTTGATGCACTCAAAGAGGCTGCCGAAAAAGCCTGCGATGCCGCCGAACTTATGGTTCAGGGCGATATTGACCGCGCAATGAGCAGCTTTAACAGCTGATTTATCTCATCATTGCATCAATAACTGTTTCCATGTTTTTCATGCATTTTTCAGCGGTTTTGCGGCAGGCCTTTCTGCCGCTTTTGGTCATCATTTTAGAGCCGGCAACCGCTGCAGCTGTTCCCACGGCAAGACCAATGCCGATGCTCTTAACCATATCCATGCTTTTTGATGATGCAAACAAAATTATCCCTCCAATCAAAATTATTCGTTAATATTTTGTCCTTGGCAGCGGATAAAATCATTGTTAATATTTTTTAAGGAAGTTATATAATGTCAGTATTGAACATTGTTCTTGTTGAACCGCAGATTCCGCAAAACACAGGAAACATTGCCCGAACCTGTGCTGCGACAGGGGCAAGACTTCACCTTGTTGAGCCTATGGGTTTTCGTGTTGACGATGCAAAGCTCAAAAGAGCAGGCCTTGATTATTGGCATCTGCTCGACATAACATATTATAAAAATCTTGATGATTTTTTTGAAAAGAATAAAGACGGAGCATTTTTTTATTTTTCAACAAAAGCAACAAAAATATACTCTCAAATCGAATATCCCGATAACTGCTATCTTGTTTTCGGCAAAGAAACAGCAGGCTTGCCGGAGGAGCTTCTTTTTAAGAATCCCGAAAACTGCGTTCGCCTGCCTATGATAAACAACAGCTCTGCAAGAAGCCTTAATCTTTCCAATTCCGTTGCAGTAGGTGCCTATGAAGTTCTGCGTCAATGGAATTTTCCCGAACTGCTTCTTAAGGGCAAACTGACAAAATTTGATTGGAGCGAATGAAAATGAAGCCACTCGAAGCCGCATACAAGGCTATTAATTTTGTTTTTACGGCGCAGTCAAAAAATGTAACAAAAAGCAAAAAAGCTCAGCCGCTTAAGCAAGCAGAATTCAATTGCCCGCCGAGCGCAAAAGGCGAATTGTTTTCGCTGGGCTTTGCCAAAGCGAGCATTCTTCCCGACGATATCTTCAAAAAGAAATATTATATTGCAGGCTACGGCGAAAACAAACCTGCAAAGGGTGTTCTTGATGCACCGCATACTCATGCAGTCTGGATTGACGACCTTTCCGGCCGCGGAGGAATTGTTCTTGTTTCAATCGACAATGTCGGAATGCTCAACAAGGATGTCAACAAGCTCCGCGCCCGTCTTAGCGAATTTGCAAAGCTTACGGGTTGCCGCAGCATCAACATAGTCAGCACCCACAACCATGCCGGAATTGACACAATGGGCATCTGGGGTCCCCTGCCTTTGAGCGGAAAGAACCCGAAATATATGGAGCTTGTCTTTTCACAAACGGTCAAAGCTGTTAAGCAGGCCTATGCCGAAAGAAAAAACGGAAAACTTTACCTTGGCAAAATTGAAGTGCCTGATATGCAGGAGGACATCCGTACTCCGATTGTCTATTCAAAAACTCTTACACGCCTTCGTTTTGTTCCTGAGGACGGCTCAAACGAAGTGTATATTATCAATTTTGCTTCCCACTCGGAATCGCTTCAAGGCTGTAACGAGCTTGTCAGCGCTGATTTTCCCTGCTATCTGAGAGAAAAAATCAAAGAAAAGACCGGAGCTGACACACTTTATTGCGTCGGTGCTATCGGCGGCATGATAAGCATGGATATCCCCAACGAGCGCGAAATACGAGATAACGGAAGCGACTTTTCGAAGTCCACAAAAGACATCGGCGAAAAGCTGGCAGATTACGCTCTTTCGATAAAGGATGAAACTCTTCTTAAGCCAAAAATCGGACACATCCGCCAGGAAGTATATTTCAAGGCAGAAAACACAATTCTCCTTCTTGCGGCAAAAATCGGAATTCTTGAAGTTAATGAATACCGCATGCCGGATAAATCAGGCTTCGCCATGAAATCGGAAATCAGTTATCTTGAAATTGATTCCCTGAAAATTCTGATGCTCCCTTGTGAAATATTCCCAGAGCTTGTATACGGCGGATATCTGAGCGCCGAAGAATCAGCCACAGGCTACGGCAGCGAAATAAATCCGACTCCGCTGCGTGAAATCATTGGCGATGACGTTATGATAATCGGCCTTGCCAATGATGAGCTGGGATATGTTCTCCCCCCGAACGATTTTATTCTTCATTCCGAAACACCGTATTTTGAAAACGGACGCGACGTTCATGACCGCCGCCATTATGAGGAAACCAACTCACTCGGCCCCGAAACGGCCGAAAAAATTGCACAAACAGTTGCACAAATCATGAATACGGTTGAAAAAGCAAAAAATATATGATATTATATAAACATCCACAAAGAAAGGATTTGATTTAATGAAATCAACCATCAGCATATTTCTGGCAGTAATCTTCGTTGCTCTCTGCTTTGTCGGTTGCTCCAACATCCCCGATGAGCCCGCAACAACAAGCGTTGCCGCCTATTCTTATGTTAACCCCTACGGTGAAACCGTTGCTCCCCCTGTTAATGCTGACCCCTCGAGCGAAACAACAACTCCCGTTCAGTATGTTGAAACAGTTAATGACGTTGAAGTTGTTCTTGCAAGCTATTATGTTTACGGCAACTCGGTTGCAACAATAACCGACATTGAACTCACAGATGACGGATTTTCAAACTTTGCAAACGGCTATGCAGATGTCAGAATTGACGGAATCGGCTCAAGATCGGACGACATGAAAATCGGCTACACAGCTTATGATAAAGACGGAAACGTAGTCAGAAACAGCTACCTTCTCACAAAGCTCAAGGACGTTAAGGAAGGCGAAACTGTTGAAAACCGCCGCTTCAACTTCCCCAGAGATGCCGTTAAAATCGTATTCTTCGATTATGTTGACGAAGATTAATTGAAAAAGCAAAGCCCGACGGTTAAACCGTCGGGCTTATTTTTTACATTCCTCTGCGTCTTACGCAGTTTTCAAGTTTTATTGCATCATAAACGCCGTCATCGAACAAGTCGCACACGCTCTTGTATTCATCAAGCGAAAGCGTTTCAAGCGTTTTGTTTTCTTTTATGCAAAGGGCAACCAGCTCACCCGTTGCTTTGTATGCGTCCCTGAAGGGCAGGCCCTTTGAAACAAGATAGTCTGCGCAGTCGGTGGCATTGATAAACCCGCCTGCAGCCGCCTTTCGCATGTTTTCGGGGATTGCCTTCATGGTTTCAATCATGGGCACAAGGGTCACAAGGCAAATTTTAACAGTATCGAATGCATCAAAAATCGCATCCTTATCCTCCTGCATATCCTTATTATAAGCAAGAGGCAGACCCTTCATAACGGTAAGCAAAGTCATCAAATCGCCGAAAACTCTGCCGCTCTTGCCTCTGACAAGCTCTGCAATATCAGGATTTTTCTTTTGAGGCATGATGCTTGAACCTGTTGAAAAAGCATCATCAAGCTCAACAAACTTGAATTCCCATGAGCACCAAAGAATAATTTCCTCGCAAAGTCTTGAAAGATGAACCATGCAGATTGAAAGTGCGCTTGCAAGCTCAATGCAGAAATCTCTGTCTGCAACGCCGTCAAGAGTGCTTTTGGTGAAGCCGTCAAAGCCGAGGAGCGAAGCGGTCATAGCGCGGTCAATGGGATATGTTGTGCCTGCCAATGCGCCGCTGCCGAGAGGCGAAATATTCATTCTGTTTCTTGCGTCCTCAACTCTGCCGAGGTCACGCTTAAGCATTTCAATATATGCAAGAAGATGGGCTTTGAAGGTTATCGGCTGCGCTCTTTGAAGGTGGGTGTAGCCGGGCATGATAGCATCCGAATATTCTTCTCCCTTGGCTTCGAGTGCATCAATAAGCTGATTTATAAGCTCAAGCACTTCCGCGCATTCATCGCGAAGATAAAGCCTCACGTCAAGGGCAACCTGGTCATTTCTGCTTCTGCCTGTGTGCAGCCTTTTGCCTGCATCGCCGATACGCTCGGTTAAAGTCTGTTCAATAAAAGTATGGATATCTTCGGCATTCGGGTCAATCAGAATCTTGCCGGTTGCAATTTCTTCCTTGATTTCGGTAAGAGCAGTTGCAATCACCGCGCCGTCCTCCAAAGGAATTATCCCCTTTGCAGAAAGCATTGTAACATGAGCAACGCTGCCCTCGATATCCTGAGTATACATTCTTGAATCTGTTGCTATTGATGAATTGAAATCATTGGTTTTTTTATCCGCTTCCTTTGAAAAGCGACCTGCCCATAATTTCATAATGTTTCCTCCTTATACGGGAAAAAGAGCCGCCATAAGACGGCTCTTGATATTTGATTTAGTAATAATCGAATAGAATTGTGAAAGACAAGGCGCAGCGATGCAGGAATATGAAGATATTTCAAATCGCTGCAACGAAGTATTTCGCAATTATACGAAGATTATTTATTTCTTTCTGCTTCAAGGATAGCCTTAACCTTGATGGGAAGGCCAAAGAGATTGATGAAGCCTGCAGAATCCTTCTGGTCATAAACCTCGTCTGCATCAAAGGTTGCGAAATCTTCGCTGTAGAGTGTGTAGGGTGAAGTTACACCTGCGTTGATGATGTTGCCCTTGTAGAGCTTGAGTTTAACATCGCCTGTAACTGTTTCCTGAGTCTTGTCAACAAAAGCTGCAAGGGATTCGCGAAGAGGAGTAAACCACTGGCCGAAATAAACAAGCTCTGCATACTTATGAGCAATGATTTCTTTATAGTGCATTGTATCTCTGTCAAGGCAAAGAGTTTCAAGAATATCATGAGCCTTGAAGAGGATTGAGCCGGCGGGATTTTCATAAACGCCTCTGGACTTCATGCCTACAAGACGGTTTTCAACGATGTCGTTGAGGCCGATGCCGTTCTTGCCGCCAACTTCGTTGAGATATGTGATAAGCTCAACGCCGCCCATTTCCTTGCCGTTAACAGCGGTGGGGACACCCTTTTCAAAGTGAATGGTGATGTATGTGGGTTCATCGGGAGCCATTTCGGGTGAAACACCCATTTCAAGGAAGCCGGGTTTATTATACTGAGGCTCATTTGCGGGATCTTCAAGGTCAAGGCCCTCATGTGAAAGATGCCAGAGGTTCTTATCCTTTGAATAGTTGGTTTCTCTGTTTATCTTGAGAGGAATATTGTGTGCCTCTGCATATTCAATTTCTTCTTCTCTTGATTTGATATCCCAGATTCTCCAAGGAGCAATGATTTCCATTTCGGGAGCGAAAGCCTTGATTGTGAGCTCAAATCTGACCTGGTCATTGCCCTTGCCTGTGCAGCCGTGGCAAATAGCATCTGCGCCTTCATCCTTAGCAATTTCAACAATTCTTTTGGCGATGATGGGACGTGCGAAGGATGTGCCGAGAAGATATTCTTTCTCGTAAACAGCGCCTGCTTTAAGGGTGGGGAAAATATAATCGCTTACAAACTCGTCCTGAAGGTTTTCAATATAGAGCTTTGAAGCGCCTGTTTTGATAGCCTTTTCCTCAAGACCGTCAAGCTCTGTTCCCTGACCTACGTCACCGGAAACAGCAATAACCTCGCAGTTGTTATAATTTTCTTTAAGCCAAGGAATGATGATTGATGTATCAAGTCCGCCTGAATAGGCAAGAACAACTTTTTTGATTTCTTTCATGATGATTTCTCCGTTCTTTTGAAGTTTATGCATTAATTATACATCGAATATTCAAAAAATCAAGCATATTTTGAATATTTATGCAAATTTGGCGTAATTAACAAAAATATCGTTTTTTTTGAGCTTTAACCGAGCAAAAGACCGACTTTTTTCTTGGCTTTTGTCAAAGTTCTGTTAGCTATGCGTGCAGCTTTCTCTGCGCCGGCATTGGCGGTATCCAAAAGATACTGCTTATCGGCAATAAGACGTTTGTATTCATCCTGAACAGGGCGAAGCTCTTCAATAACAGCCTCGGCAACCTTAACCTTAAAGTCGCCGTAACCCTTGCCCTCAAACTCCTTTTCAATAGCCGCATAGTCAAGACCTGTGCAGCAGGAATAAATTGACATGAGATTGTTTATTCCGTCCTTACCGTCGGCATAACGAACGCATGCCTCGCTGTCGGTAACAGCTGATTTGAACTTTTTAAGAATAACGTTAGGCTCATCGAGAAGCGAAACCGAAGCCTTGGGATTCGGGTCGCTCTTGGACATCTTCTGCTTCGGATCCTGAAGGCTCATAACCCTTGCTCCGACCTTGCCGATAAAAGGTTCGGGCAAAGTGAATGTGTTGCCGCGAAGAGTGTTGAATCTTGTTGCAATATCTCTTGCAATTTCAAGATGCTGCTTCTGGTCGGCACCGATGGGAACAAAATTTGCCTGATAAAGCAGAATATCAGCCGCCATGAGCACGGGATAAGCAAAAAGGCCAACATTGACATTATCCGCATGCTTCTGTGATTTCTCTTTGAACTGTGTCATTCTTGATGCCTCGCCGAACTGCGTATAGCAATCAAGAATCCATGCAAGCTCTGCATGAGCGGCAACCTGGCTCTGAATAAAAACAATATTTTTCTCAGGGTCAAGGCCGACTGCAAGCATTATTGCATACATTTCAAGAATCTGCTGGCGAAGCTTGGCAGGTTCGGGGTGAACGGTCAGAGCATGAAGATCAGCAACCGCATAAAGGCAGTTATAATCCTCGCTCATGGCCTTCCAATTTTTAAGCGCGCCCAAATAATTTCCCAAAGTGGGAATTGATGTGGGCTGTATCATGCTGAGCACTATAGGCTTGCGCTCGGGAGCTGTATTTTCCATAGTAATTTACCTTTCTGTATTAGAGTGAACGGGCAACTTCTCCAAGAATTTTAACACCCTTGACAATTCCCTCGTCAGAGGGTGTTGAAAAGTTCAGGCGAATATAGCTGCATTCCGCATCGCCGTCAACCATCATTGCGTTGCCGGGAACAACCGATGCCCCTGCGGCGCTCGCTTTTTTAACAAAATCAAGCATATCAATGCCGTCATTAAGCTTTGCCCAAACAAACAGACCGCCTTCAGGTCTGTGATATGTAAGAAAATCGCCAAGCTCTTTGTCGATGCAGTCGCAAAGCAGGTTGAGCTTGCGTCTGTAGATTTCAACAATCTTGTTAATATGAGCCTCAAAATCATATTCCGTGAGCCACTTATAAACAATAAGCTGTGAAAGAAGCGGTGTGTGAACATCCTGAGTCTGCTTGGCAACCGTCAGCTTTGCAGTAACAGCCTTAGGTGCAAGAACAAAGCCGACTCTTATGCCGGGTGCAACAATCTTTGAAAATGAACCTGAATAAATTACAAGTCCATCCTCGTCAAAGCTCTTGATTGCGCACACGGGTTCGCCCGAAACTCTCAAGTCACCGTAAGGATTATCCTCAAGCACCAAAACTCCGTATTTTTTTGCGAGCTCATAAACAGCCTTTCTCTTTTCAAGCGACATTGTGATGCCTGCAGGATTCTGGAAATTGGGGATTGTATAAATGAATTTAACGTTTTCTTCCGTTTTAAGCTTTTCTTCAAGCGCCTCAATATTGATTCCATCGCTGTCAACAGGAACGCCGGAAAGCCTTGCGCCGTAGCTTCTGAAGCAATTGAGAGCTCCGATAAAAGAAGGCTCCTCGCAAATCACGCAGTCTCCGCTGTTGATGAAGCATTGACACATAAGGCTCATTACCTGCTGAGCGCCGCTTGTGATAATGAGCGAATCGTTATCCGTGCCGACACCGTAGCGGTTTTTGGCAAGCTTTGTTAACTCTTCAACAAGCGGAGCATAACCCTCGGTTATACCGTATTGCAATGCAAGAATCGGTTCGTTTTTAAGTATATCGTTAACAATTTCTTTTATATCGTTAACAGGGAAAGCATCGGGAGCGGGATTGCCCGCTGCAAGAGGAATGGTGTTGCCGGAGCTTTTAAGAATTTCTCTGATAACCGACGGTTTCAAAGAAGAAACTCCCGATGAAAATTTATAATCCATGTTTGACAGTCCTTTCGGGGTTGAAATCTGATAATATTGTATTATAACACAACCGTGCGCAATTGTAAATGAAAATAATCGTTGAACGCACCTGTTTTTTATGCTATAATTCGAACACAAAACCATTTTGATGAACGGAGAGATGCAGATGGGTCAGAATTATGATGCTGTTCTGTTTGATTTTGACGGCACACTTGCTGATACAGGCGTTGGTATTTTCGATTCAATAAAAGCAGCCATCGCCTCAATGGGTTTCCGGCCTATCAGCGAAAAACGGCTTCGCACATTTATCGGACCGCCCGTTTTTGACTCCTTTAAAAGAGAGCTCGACATGTCCGACGAACAATGCAAAGCCGCCGTCAAAAAATATCGCGAGGTTTACGATGAAAAAGGCATATATCATTTTGAGGTTTATCCCGGCATCGAAGAACTTCTTCACGACCTCAAAAAAAGCGGCATCAAGGTTGCAATCGCAAGCTCAAAACCCGAAAAATTCATCAGAAGACTAATCGCTTTTCTCAAATGGAATGAATTTATAGACTGCATTAGCGCTCCAAAAGGCGATGACAAACCCGAGGATAAATCAGTTCTGATAACCAATGCTGTTAATGAATTCGGGATTAAAAAAAGCCGTGTCCTCATGGTGGGAGACCGCCATTTTGACATTAACGGCGCTAAAATCGCAGGAGTTCACAGCGCAGGCGTAACCTTCGGCTACGGCAGCGCAGAAGAACTTAAAGATGCCGGCGCAACCTACATTGCAGGCAGCGCCGATGAGCTTAGCAAAATTATTTTTTCTTAACAGCGCGTTTTGATGCCGAACGGTACAAAACGTAAAAAAGAATAAAACTTGTCAACATGATACCCAAAAGAACAATTCCCGCATCCCTTGCCATTTCTGAAAACGGTGAGGGATTTTTCATTACGGAAAATGCATGGGCAAAGCTTCCGTCTGTGTCAATCACAAAATAAACAAACGCAGTCACAAGGAAGTATACAGGCGCCGCCTTCATGCAGAAATCCTCAGTTCTCATGGGCAGCGGAACATTAAGCTTTCTTGAAACCATGCCTTTGCGAACTATCGAAGCAGAAACGGCAAGGCCGATAACGCAAACAACCGCCATTACAATATAAGAAACTATATCTTCATCGGAAAACAAGCCTTTTTGAACCAGCACATCCGCCACACGCATGCCGACGGGCCTTGCAACGGTAAGCACAAAGGTAAAAAACAGAGTAAGGACAGCGCTGTATGCAACATGAGCTTCTCTTTTTTTGAAAAGCTCCTCATATTCAAAACGTCCTTCCCCTTCTGAAATACTTTTGGGGAGGCAAATAAGAATCAGCATTATTCCGAGACCAAGGAAAAATCCGGTAAAATATTCCCAAAGCGACCACGAGCCGTCTTTAAGAAACTCGGGAGGAGTAACCTTGCCGAGGAAGCCGGCATCCGAATCAATAATAAGAAACACATCCGCAATTGTTATTGAAATTGCCGAAACAAGATTGATACCTGTTGAAATAAAAAAGGTTACTTTATCGCGTTTTGCAATAAGTGTGGCAAGTGAAACCGCAAGAGCCGCTACTGAATAAGAAATAACTCTTATGCTTGCAAAGTAATTTCTGCCAAAGGGAATCTTTTTGAACCATGCTTCTGAACCGAGATTCTTGATATATGCCATCATCGGCGACAATTCAATTCCCTTGTCGGCAAGCCCAAGCTTAAAGGCATCAACCGCTTCGCCGTGAATAAACGGCAAAATATAGTGCGCCGCAAAAAACTGAAAAACATATACAACAACATAGAATACGGCAATAAGAACTATGTAATCTTTGATTTTATAATTCTTTTTTGAAAAAAGCGAACCTATAAACATAGCAAAAAGCGGCATCCAGCCAAAGCCGAGAAGAAGCATAACCCAAAGCCCCGAAAAAGGACTGATTGAAATAATTCTGTCAACCTCTTCACCGGCAAACGGAACGGTGCTTCCGAGATAGCCGCCCATCTGGCTGTTGAGAGTCCCCCAGCCGCCGTTTGTTATTCCGAGAAGAATAACGGCAACAGGGATTGCCTCATAGCTCATTTTTCTGCGGTTGCCGAAAAAGGCAAAAATAACAAGTGTAAGCATCACTCCGACGGCAAACATGCCCCACATCGAACCGTAGCCGTGGTCGCCTCTGACACGCCACATAAAACCGCTCATTATTGCGGTCATAAAAACAAGCACAGTTTTAACTCCCGCGGTCAGACTTCTTGTTTCACCAAGCTGCATAGTATTCCTCCTCAAATTTTATATTCCATTTTAACGCTGCCTTCAAAATCTTTCCAAACGAAGTTTTCGTTTTCCAAAATCATGTATCCGTGCCAAGAAGCTTCTTTCGGGATAGATACCGAACCCGGGTTAAGATAAACATAATTTTCATGCTCCGTACATTTCGGAACATGAGTGTGACCGTAAAGAAGTATATCACCGCAAGCGAGCGGCGGCAGATTGTTTTCGTTATATTTATGACCGTGTGTCACATAAATCAACCTGTTTTTTACAGGAATAACCGCATAGTCTGCAAGAATCGGAAAATCCAGCACCATCTGGTCAACCTCGGTGTCGCAGTTGCCGCGCACGCAAAGGATTTTTTCTTTCATGCCGTTGAGAAGCTCAATAACCTGCTTCGGAGCATAACCCTCAGGCAAATCGTTTCTTGGGCCGTGATAGAGAATATCGCCAAGCAAAACAAGCCTGTCTGCCTTTTCGTTTTTATATGCTTCAATGAGCTTTCTGCAATAATATTCGGAGCCGTGGATATCCGAAGCAATCATCAGTTTCATAAAAATACCTCGTTACAGAAATATATTTTGATTATAATATGAAAAGCCTTGAAATGCAACAGCAAATCAAGGCTTATTTTGATATTAATTATCTTGAAAACGGCTGAGAAAGAGCTTTGTTCTTTCTTGCTGAGGATTGTTGATAACATTCTCGGGATCGCCCTGCTCAACAATAACACCGCCGTCCATAAAAATAACATAGTCAGAAACATCGCGGGCAAATGCCATTTCGTGGGTAACGATAACCATGGTCATTTTCTCAGCGGCAAGGCTCTTTATAACCTTGAGAATTTCGCCGGTAAGCTCGGGGTCAAGCGCAGAGGTTGGCTCGTCAAAGAAAAGAATATCGGGTTTCATGGCAAGCGCTCTTGCGATTGAAACGCGCTGCTGCTGACCGCCCGAAAGCTGGCACGGATATGAATCAAGCTTTTCGGAAAGACCAACCTTTGCAAGAATTTCCTTTGCGTTCTTATCTATTTCTGCAAGAATCTGCTTTTTGTTGCTGCGCCAGTCAGAGCGCTTCTTCGCCTGCAGCTCACAGGCAAGAGTAACGTTTTTCAAAACAGTATATTGCGGAAAAAGATTAAATGACTGAAAAACAAGACCGACCGCAAGGCGGTTTTTCTTGATTTCTTCCTTAGTCAGTTTATGCTCGTTTTCCGAATCAAAAACCACATTGCCGTTAACGGTTATTTTGCCTTCTTCGGCTGTTTCGAGAGAGGTTATGCAGCGCAGAAGCGTTGTTTTGCCGCTGCCGGAAGAACCGATTATCGAAAGGACCTTGCCTTCTTCAAGGCTGAAATCGATTCCTTTGAGAACATGGTTGTTCCCGAAGCTTTTATTCAGATTTTTAACTTCAAGTATTGCCATATTTCTCACTCCCGTCAATTATGATAATAGTCAAGCTTCTTTTCGATTTTGCCGAAAAGCACGGTGAGCAATCCGTTGAAAATCAGATAGAATGCCGCCGTGTAGAAAAGAGGCCAGATAAGTCCGTCTGACTTAATAAAGGACTGAGCGCTCCAGATAATTTCATAAACAGCAATTATTCTGGCAAGCGATGTATCCTTAACAAGAGTTATGATTTCGTTGCTCATGGGAGGAATGATATGCTTTACAACCTGCATGAGAATAACGCGGAAAAATGTCTGACTTTTGCTCATGCCGAGAACCTGGCAGGCTTCATACTGACCCTTGGGGATGGATTCGATGCCGCCCCTGTAAATTTCGGAAAAATAGCAGGCATAGTTGATTATGAAAGCAATCATAACCGCAACAAAACGTTCAAAAACTTCCCATGTCGCAATCCACTCTATAAAAAAGTTTGGGTTCGGAACATCCTGCGCCCATGCTGCAATAAGACCCGGGCCATAGAAAACAACAATAAGCTGGAGCATAAGAGGAGTTCCTCTGATAATCCAGACAAAGGTTTTCATCAGCCATTTAAGCGGAGCAAATTTGCTCATCGAACCAAAGCATATCAAAAGCCCGAGCGGCAAAGCACCGAGCAGGGTCAAGGCAAAAACTTCAACCGTTTTGCCGAAACCCTCAAGCAAGCTTAACGTTACTTCCCAAAACATAAATTACCGTTACCTTTCATTAGTCACGAAAAGGCAGAGGGTTCATCGCCCTCTGCCAAAAAGCCTAAATTGATTTTTAAGCAAGTGTGAGTTCGTATTTCTCAGCAAGACTCTGGAGGCTGCCGTCTGCCTTAAGCTCAGCCATAATATCGTTGAGAGCTGCAGCAAGGTCTGAACCCTGGCGGCAAGCAATACCGTATTCCTCTGTTGTGAGTTCAAGGCTGTAGCCGAGGTCAGCATAGCTTGTGCCTTCGCCTGTCATGGCGTTTGCCATTGTGATATCGATAACGCATGCATCTGCTGCGCCGCTCTTAACTTCCTGAAGAGCATCAGCCTGAGTAAGAACTGCTGTGCACTCAAGGCCGTTATCAGCAATTGCCTTTTCGCCTGCGGAGCCTGCTTCTGCTGCAAATGTAAGGTCTGCAAGGCTTTCAACGGTTGCGTAATCAGCAAGCTTATCAGCTGCCATAACAACAACCTGTGCGTTCTTAACATAGGGATTGGAAACGGTTGCGTTTGCAAGAGCCTCTGTTGTGATGGTCATGCCGTTCCAAACGCAGTCGATTGTTTTGCCCTTAAGCTCAAGGAATTTGTTGTCCCAGTCGATTTCGATGAATTCAACTGCAACGCCGAGTTTTTCGCCTGCAATGCGGGCAAATTCAGCATCAAAGCCGGTCCATTCGCCGTTTTCATCGGGATAATCCATGGGGGCGTAGTTTGTGATACCAACAACAAGAGTGCCCTTATCCTTTATGTAAGCAAGGTCGCTATCTGCTGAAGTGGCTGCATCGGGTGCAGCTGTTGTTGTTTCGCCGTCTGTGTTGCCGCCGCATGCTGCAAATGAGAACAGCATAAGGCCTGCGAGAATCAATGCAAAAATCTTTTTCATTGTTTTTTGCTCCTTTATTTTATTATTGTGTTATTACAGTAGCACATTAATGCGATTTTGTCAACCATAATTTTCTATGCCGTTGCATCCGCCCTGCTGTTATAAAGTTCACAGTAGAAACCTTGATTTTTCATAAGCTCATCATGGCTGCCCTGTTCAATAATTTTTCCGTCCTTCATAACAAGAATAACATCAGCATTTTTGATTGTTGAAAGCCTGTGAGCAACAATGAAGCTTGTTCTGCCCTGCATCATGGTTGAAAAGGCCTTTTGAATTCTGATTTCCGTTCTGGTATCAATTGAAGATGTGGCTTCGTCCAAAATCAGCATCGGCGGCAGGCAGAGCATAACCCTCGCAATGCACAAAAGCTGCTTCTGACCCTGCGAAAGCCCAGAAGCTTCATCGGAAATAACCGTATCATAACCATTGGGCAGACGCTTTATAAAGCTGTGTGCATGCGATGCCTTTGCGGCGGCTATAATCTCTTCATCGCTTGCATCGGGTTTGCCCATCGCGATATTTTCTTTAACCGTGCCTTCTTTCAGCCACGTATCCTGCAAAACCATTCCGTAGCTGCGGCGCAGGCTATTTCTTGTTGCCGAATTGATATCAACACCGTCAACGCTTATTTTTCCGCCGTCAACGTCATAAAAACGCATCAGCAGGTTAACAAGAGTTGTTTTTCCGCAGCCTGTCGGGCCGACTATTGCAACCCTGTTGCCGCTTTCAACCGAAAGATTCAGATTCTTTATAAGCTCCCTGTCTTTCGAATATGAGAAAGCAACATCTTCAAGAGCAACCTCACCTTTGACCTGCGAAAACTCAAAAGCATCTTCAGAATCGGGTGTCTGAGGCTGCTGTTCAACCAGGTCAAAAAGTCTTTCGGCACAGGCAAGAGCATTTTGAAGCTCGGCAACAACGCCTGAAATTTCATTGAACGGCTTTGTATACTGATTTGCATAGCTCAAGAAGCACGAAAGTCCGCCAACGGTTATCGCGCCGTTTACCGCAGCAAGCGCGCCTGTAAGGCCTACACCTGCATAAACAACGCTGTTAACAAAGCGTGTTGAGGGATTGGTCAAAGATGAAAAGAATATTGCCCTGCGTGAACACTTTTCATAGCGTTCATTGATTTCATCAAACTCTTCAAGAGTTTTTTCTTCTCGTGAAAAAGCGGTAACGATTTTTCCGTTGCCGACGGTTTCTTCAACAAACGCAGTCTGCTCGCCTCTTGTTTGCGATTGAAGCTTGAACATTGAAAAGGTTCGTTTTGCAATAAACCTTGCAACAAAAAGCGAAAGCGGCGTAAGCACAACCACAACGAGAGCTATTTTATAGTTTATGGACAGCATAAATCCGAGCGTTCCGAGAATGGTGATAACTCCCGTGAAAAGCTGAGTAAAGCCCATAAGCAAGCCGTCTGCAAACTGGTCGGCATCGGCAATAACCCTGCTGACGGTTTCGCCCGCAGGCTTGGAATCAATATAACCTAAAGGCAATATCTGAATTTTTTCAATTGCCGCATTTCTGATATCTCGTACAACGCGGAACGTAATTCTGTTGTTAAGCGTGTTCATAATCCACTGCGCCGCCGCAGTTGCAAGAGCAAGAATACCGATTTTGTAAAGATACGGCATAAGCGCAGCAAAATCAACCTTGCCCGCACCGGCTACAGTATCTATCGCTTTACCTGCCAGCACAGGAATATAGAGGCTTGCCGCAACGCTTGCCGCAGCAAGAACGATTGAAACAAACAGATGAAGCTTATATCTGCCAACATAAAAAAGAACCTTTTTCAGCGTTCCTTTATTTATTTTCTTTTTCATGCGCTCTCCTCCCCGTCAAACTGCGAGAGATGAATCTCCCTGTAAACAGCATTATTCATAAGGAGTTCTTCATGAGTTCCGACAGCTGCAACGCCGTCATCAAGAACCACAATTTTATCCGCATGCATTATTGATGAAGTGCGCTGCGAAACAATAAACACAGCTGTGTCCCCTTGATTAGCCGCAATTCCTTTGCGCATCGCGGCATCCGTTGCATAATCAAGCGCACTTGAACTGTCATCAAGAATAAGGATATCCGTTTTTTTCATCAAAGCACGGGCAACAGAAAGCCTTTGCCTCTGACCGCCTGAAAAATTACGTCCGCCCTGTTCAACGGGGGTGTCAAGTCCTTGCTTTTCAGCCACAAAAGCCGCAGCCTGAGCGATTTCAAGCGCATTAATAATATCCTCGTCGCTTGCCTCCGGGTTGCCCCAAAGCATATTGCTTCTTACCGTTCCTTTAAAAAGCACCGATTTCTGCGGAACAACGGCAATCTTTTCGCGAAGCTCTTCAAGAGGAATATCATTAACATCCGCTCCGCCGACAAGCACCTGCCCTGCGCTCGCTCTGTAAAAAGCGGGAATAAGATTGACAAGCGTTGTTTTGCCCGAACCTGTTGAACCGATTATGCCGACGGTTTCACCTTTTTTGACAGAAAAGCTCACGTTTTCAAGCGAGTTTTCGCCTGAACCGTGATAGGCAAAAGAAACGTTTTTGAATTCAACGATTTTTTCACTGTTATCATCAGCTTTTGCGTTTCCTTTTTGGCCGTCCTCTGTTTCAATATCGAGAACCGTGCTTATTCTTCCTGCGCACGCAACTGATTTGGTGATGCTGATAATAAGATTTGCAAATTTGACAAGCTCAACAAGAATCTGCGACATGTAGTTATAGAGCGCAACAACCGCTCCCTGAGTGATTAACCCTGCATCAACACGAAGGGCTCCGATATAAATCAGAAAAGCTATGCCGAGATTTATGATAACACATGTTACGGGGTTCATAAGAGCTGAAATTCTGCCCGTATATTCCTGAATCACGGTTAAAGCATCGTTATTCTTCTTAAACTCTTCAACCTGCTCATCTTCCTTGCAAAAAGCTCTGATAACTCTTGCTCCGACAAGACTCTCCCTTGTTGTGCAAAGAACTTTATCAAGAGCGCAGCGCACCTTTTTATAAAGCGGAATGCAGAAAAACATAATTCCGAAAACGACAGCAGAAAGTGCAGGAATAATAACAACAAAGGTCAATGCCGACCTGCTGTCCACAGTGAAAGCCATTATCATTGCGCCGATAACAACAAAAGGTGAGCGCAAAAGCAAGCGAAGCGTGAGGTTGATGCCGCTCTGAACGCTGTCCATATCCCCTGTCATTCGGGTTATCAGCGTTGATGTGCCGACCGAATCCAAATTTTGGTATGAAAGCCTTCCGATATGGGCAAAAAGAGCATGCTTAAGCCTTTTCACAAAAGCGGTTGAAGCCTGTGCGGCAAAATACTGCGCGGTTATTGAGAAAGCAAGACCCACAGCGCCGAGCAAAACAAGAACGGCACACATTTTTATGATATAAGTCTTATCCGCATTCAGAATTCCTTCATCAATTATTGCCGCCACAACAAGCGGAACAAAAAGTTCAAGTATCGCTTCAAACATTTTAAAAAGCGGAGCAAGAACGCATTGCATGCGGCTGCCCTTAAGATATACTAACAGTTTTTTCATAATTACTGTTCCTCATCAATCATAACTTAATTTTTGCGTATTTGTTATTTTAACATATTTTGCTTCATTTTGGAAGTGGATATATTAAAATCAGGCGAATATTGTTAATTTTTCTTAATTTTCTGTTCAAGAATAATAAGAACTTCCCATTATGATAATATGTAGGCGAATAAAGCAAATTCAAGGAGGACAAAGACAATGAAAGTAACAAAGGAAACACATTTTGGCATTCAGCGTAAAATCGTTGCCAACATGACCTCCGAAAGCTGGGAAACCATACCCCATATCTCATATATCTATGAGCCCGAGGTTTCAAAGTTTTTAGAGGTTGTTAAAGAACTCAATGAATCAGGCAAATTCCCTGTTAAAATCACAGTTAACACAATCATGCTCAAGGCTCTTTCAGAAGCATTTAAAGCCGCTCCGTGCCTTAACGCTCACATTGATTTCAACCGCAGGCTCGTCAGAGGCAAAATCACCGAGTTTGATGAAATCCACGTTTCGATGACCTGGATTCTTCCCAACGGTGAAATGATGACCCTCAACCTCCATGACATCGGCAACAAAAATCTTGTTGAACTCACCGAATACATAGCAGATGTGGGCAGAAGAATCGGCAACACCGACCTCAACGAGGTTATGTTCTCCGTTTCGATGCATGACACACTCAAAAAGCTCAAAAAGGGCAGAATAATCAACGTTCTCAACCGTCTTATCGGCTCAAAAACAGGCAAGCACAGGGTTAAAACTCTTTCTGGCAAGGCAAAGAAGGAATATTATGCCATCCCCGAAAAAGACAGGCTCACAAAATATGACATCGAGCAGGGAACCGTTACCGTTTCAAATATCGGTTCGGTCACAAGAGGAATCCCCGGCAGAGTTGCTCTGCTTTCAATCATTCCTCCCCAGGTTTTTGTTGCATGCATCGGCGCAGTCAACAAAAAGCCCGTTGTTAAGCAGGACGAAAACGGCAATGACATCATCGTTGTCGGCAACGAAATGCCCATCGACCTTGTTTTTGACCACAGAGCATGTGACTTCGGCGACCTTGTTCCGTTCATTAACAGGCTTGAAGATATCTTCAAGAATCCCGAACAGATGTATAATTGGTAATTCCGGCAATCCTCTCCTGTCAGTTTACAGGAGAGGATTTTTTTGTTGACAAAAAACGCACCGGTATTTAGAATAAAATTATCCTGATTGCGGAAGGTGCTATAAAAATGACAGATTTCTTTAATATCTATTACCAGCCGGGAGAAAACCCTGTTTTTTGCTATCGCAGCGGTCTTGCGGTCTATGAAGAAACTCTTGTTGACGGTGTTCTTGTTTCTTCCGGCTGGAATTCGGCAGGATACCCCCTCGATGTTCTCACAAATTTTCCGTCAAGGCTCAACCCTTCAGATTTCCATGAACCTTCTGCCTTCAATATTGAAATTGACGGACAAAGCATAGACTATAAGCTGAAATTTGTTGATTTTCAAACTCTTCAGATTGAAGAAAAAGCCGAAGCAATATTAACTCTTGAAAGCGAAATCAAGCCCGTAAGGCTCAGTATTCACACTATTCTTGACGGTTCACAAATGTTTATGAGGTATATCGAGATTGAGAATCTTTCCGATAAGCCTATGAATGTCAGCAGACTTTCTCTTATATCAGGTGGGCTTGAAACAATGGAAAAAGCGCAGCTGACCGCAAAAAATGATATAAGCAAATTTTATTCCGCAGGATATTTTGATAATGACAGCTGGGGCAGAGAAGGCGAATTTGCCTGGCACGATATCACACCCGGTGTTCATTGCACAAATTACCGATTCGGGCGCGACAGATTCGGCCACCCCCTGTTTTTTATCCGCAACAATGTAACGGGCAGAATGTACTTTTCCCAGATAGGATGGAGCGGCGGATGCAGATTTACGGTTGATTTTAATGGAACCGCAGAAAAGAACTTCAGCTCACTTGCCTTCAAAGCAGAAATCACCTCACACTCCCCTATGATTGTTTTGATGCCCGGCGAAACCTTCACCACCCCCGACATACACATAGGCGTCATTTCGGGCTGTCTTGACGACGCGGTTAACGAAATGCATTCCCACATCAGAAAAACCGTTTTATGCTCCCCCGAAACCGACCCCACGCAATGCTTTGTGGGCGCTGGAATGGGTGCGGAGCACAGCATGTCAGTTGAAACCTCCAAAGCATTTATCGACCAGTTTGCCGAAATGGGCGCTGAAATTTTTATTGTTGACGCAGGTTGGGAATGTCCCCCGTCTGAAGAAACTCATTGGGGAGAATACAACGGAACAAACATCCCCAACCCCGAGCGTTACCCCAACGGAATGGAGGAAATAAGCGATTATTGCCATTCAAAGGGCATGAAATTCGGACTCTGGGTGGATATCGAAACCCTCGGAAACAGAAGCAAAGTGTTTAAAAAGCATCCCGAATGGCGTTCAAAGAACATTTTCGGTAAACAGAGCAACAATCTAATCGATATGAGCATTCCCGAAGCTGCGGAATGGGCTGAAAATGAGCTTGCACGCATCATTTCGGAATACAGGCTCGATTTGCTCCGCGTTGACCACAATGTTTCGTTCAGAGATTATTTCACCGTCAGAAACGGAGAATGCACTTCAATCCGCCACATACAAGCGGTTTATGATATGTACAGAAGGCTGAAACGCCGTTTCCCCGATGTTATATTTGAAAACTGCGCGGGCGGCGGCGCACGCACCGACCTCGGAATGATGAAATATTTCAATCACACCTGGGTTTCGGACTGGCAAAAGGCTCCGCGCTCGGTTGCCGTCACAAACGGCATGACAATGGCACTTCCCCCTGAAAGGGTTGACAGGCTCTTCGCAGGAATGGGTTGCCACGAATTCGGCTCGCTCGACCTTCACATCAGAAACGCGATGCTCAGCCACATGACACTTAATGTTGTTTCGCCTGCAGCGGCTCAAATCAATTCCGCTCAAATGAAATTTGTTAAGCACAGCGTGGATATTTATAAAAGCTTTATCAGAAAACTCCTGCCTGAAGCAAAAACATACCATCACACGCCCGAAACGGCAAAAGCTCTTGAAAACGGATTTTCAGCGCTTGAAATCTCTTTACCGAACCGTGAAAAAGGCGCAATCGCCGCATTCACGCTGTCCTGCTCGGAGAATGAGAATTTCAGGATTATTCCACGCGGAATAAACGAGGGCCTGACATATAAAATCACGCTTGATAACAGCGGCGCAAGCTTCATTGCAAGCGGATATGAGCTTAAGTCCAACGGAATAAAAGCGTTTATTCCCGCATCCCTTTCATCCGAGCTTATTCTCTATGAAGTTGTAAAAATATAATCAAAAAGCTGTCTGCGGCAAATCAGCCTGCAGACAGCTTTTTTCTTTCTCGCAAAACATCAACAATCTTTTTTGAAATTTCACAAGTATAAAATTCAATAATTATTCCAAGCATATTTAATGTTTAATCATGTGTCGAAAAGGGAGAAAAGGGTTAATTTCAGCCCGAAAAAAGTCTTTACAAACTGTTCATAATATGATAGAGTTTTCTTTGGAAATAAAATTATTGGAGGTAAAAAAATGTCAAAGAAAAAATTTGATCTCGGCGAAGGCATCTATGATGCAAAGCAGCTCGGATATCCTAAAATGGGGCTTCTCGGCGTTCAGCACATGTTCGCAATGTTTGGCGCAACAGTGCTTGTTCCTGCACTCACAGGTCTGAGCGTTTCTTCAACTTTGCTTTTCGCAGGTCTCGGCACTCTGCTTTTCCACCTGCTTGCTAAAGGCAAGGTTCCCGCTTTCCTCGGCTCATCCTTTGCTTTCATCGGCGGATATGCAGCAATTACCGCTATCGGTGCCGACGAAGCCGGCAACGCAATTCATGACTACAGCCTTCTCCCCTATGCTTGCTTCGGCGTTGCTTGCGCAGGCCTTCTTTACCTTGTTCTTGCCGCTCTTATTAAAGCTTTCGGCGCCAATAAGGTTATGAAATTTTTCCCGCCCATCGTAACCGGCCCCATTATCATAGCAATCGGCCTCACACTTTCTTCAAGCGCCATTCAGAACTGCCAGGCAAACTGGCTTGTTGCAGTTATTGCAATTGTCATTATAATCGGCTGCAACATCTGGGGCAAGGGTATGATTAAGATTATCCCCATCATGCTCGGTGTTCTCGGCTCCTCACTCATTGCTGTTATTCTTCATTTCACCGGCGCAATGGAAACCCTTGACCCCGCAAAGCTTGAAGCATTCAAAGCCGCTGAATGGATTGGTCTTCCCTTCCAGATGAAAGATACTGTTTTCGGCCTGTTTGCAGGCGATTTTGATAAAAACCTGCTTGTAAGTGCCGTTATCACCATCATGCCTATCTCTCTTGCAACAATGGTTGAGCACATCGGCGATATTTCAGCCATCAGTTCCACCTGCAAGAAAAACTATATTGCAGACCCCGGTCTTCACAGAACTCTTCTCGGCGACGGCCTTGCAACAACTATTGCTTCCCTTTTTGGCGCACCCGCAAACACAACTTACGGTGAAAACACAGGCGTTCTTTCACTTTCCAAAGTATATGATCCCAAGGTTGTTCGAATTGCTGCTTACCTCGCGGTTCTCGTTTCTTTCTCCCCCAAATTCGCCGCTCTCGTCAGCCTTATGCCCACAGCAACAATCGGAGGCGCATCGCTCGTTCTTTACGGCATGATTTCCGCAGTCGGTGTTCGTAACGTTGTTGAAAACAAAGTTAACTTTGAAAACACAAGAAACGTTATCATCGCGGCCATAATTCTTGTTCTTTCAATCGGCGTTAACTACGCAGGCGCAATTCAGATCCCCGTCGGTTCAGTCACAATCAGCCTTTCCGGCCTTGCAGTCGGTGCACTTGTAGGCATCATTCTCAACGCAATCCTCCCCGGCAAAGACTATGAATTCGGAACCGATGAAAAAGGAGACAAATCCGTTAATTTCAAAGTTTAATCTCAATATCAAAGCATTTTGAGCAGGCTGATACAGCCTGCTCATTTTTGTATCGTCTTATTAACCAAATTTTGCGTTTGTTTACTGTGAAGATTTCATAAAAAAATATTGCGGTATTGAAAAAGAGTTAACAGTATGTTAAAATAACTTGAATAATATTTTTATAAGGAGAGATTATATGGCATCTGAATCAACCGCCAAGGTTGTTGAAGAAAAGACACCGTCTGCCGTCCCAAAAGACAGACGCTATGTCGGCTCCAAAGAAACCTTTGCATACATTCTCGATGACATTGCTCAAAGCTTCAATATCGGTAAATATGACGATGTTTTCAAAATGAACATCCTCAAAATCGACTTGGTTCTTCAGTCGGTTACAAACGGTATTATCAGCGTTTGGGACATCATCAACGACATTTTCCTTGCAGCAATCGTTGACAAAACCCGCACAAGATGGGGTAAATTCAAGCCCTGGCTTGTAGTATATGCCATTCCCGGTGTTTTCCTTACCGTTCTTTACTGGGCACTTCCAATTTTCATGGGAACAGAAGGTATCGGAAGCAACATCCCGAGATTCGCAGTTTTCCTTGTTCTTCAGATTTTTCAGAATCTTGCGGGCTCACTTATCGCAATTGTCCGTCAGGGTATGACTTCAACAATCACGCCCAACATCATCGACAGAACAAGACTCATCACCTCGGCAAACCTTCTTTCGGGCTTTGTTGAAAAAGCTCCCGAAATCCTTATGGGTCTTTTAATCGACATTTACATCAACAGTCCCGCAAAGCAGGCTCTTGAGCTCACCAATCCCGATATGTATCAGGCAGGCTACAACAGAATGTTCGTTCTCGGCGGCGTTATAACCGCAGTTGCTTCGGGCCTTTTCGCTCTCTTCTATGCCTTCGTTGCAAAAGAAAGAGTTATGCAAACCGTTGACCGTCCCAGCATTTTCAGCGGCATCAAATCGGTTATCACCAACAAGCCTCTGCTTCTTATCACTCTTTCCGAGTTCCTCGGCGCATTCAGCCTTAACTCGGGCACAAACCTTTACTACATCGAAGTTCTCAACCTTGCATCAATGTCAACAATCGTTGGTATTCCCGGTGCGGTTGTTTCTCCCATTTCCTATTCGTATGTTCCCTGGGCACGTTCGAAGTTCTCAACAAAAGCTCTGTGGATCGCAGGCTCACACGTTGACAGCGTTCTCATGCTCGGCGTTTATGCCGCAGGTAAGTTCATTAAAGTCGGCGGTAAGCCCGGTTATGAAAGCCTTGCAGTCATGATCCCCTCGTTCATGCTCCGTGAAACAATCTGGATGTTCTTCTGGGGTATCAGAAAGGTTATCCCCGAAGAAATGAGAAACGAAGCCATCGACTACGGCGAATGGAAGAACGGCTTCCGTTCCGAAGGTATGACAGGCGTTGCAAAGGGCCTCATCACCAAGATGGTTAACACCGTTAAGGGTATTATCCAGCCCCTTCTCTTCAAGGCGTTCGGCTATGACCCCAACAAAAACCAGGGCGCACAGACTCCTCAGGCTCGTTACGCACTCTTCTTTATGTGTACTCTTCTTCCCGTTGTTACAGGTATTCTCAGCATCATTCCTCAGCTCTTCTATGACCTTCAGGGTGAAAAGAGAGCCAGAATGTATCAGGAACTTCGCGAAAGACGTCAGGCAATTGCCGCGGAAGTTAAGGAATTTAACGAACAGACCGGCGAAGAATCAAAATCATAATATAAACGAAGCCCCGACAAATGTCGGGGCTTTTATTTAGGTGGTTTATGGAAGCTTTATTTAAAATGGTTGAAAAAACTCTTGCTGAAAACCCGACTGCGATTATCGGAATTGACGGCTGCTGCGCTGCCGGCAAAACAACACTCGCAAATCAGTTGGCTGCAAAATACGGATTCCAAATTATCAGAATGGACGATTTTTTTCTGCCGCCCGAAATGCGAACCGCTCAAAGGCTTACCCAAGCCGGCGGCAACATACATTATGAAAGGTTTAACAACGAGGTTGCTGCCTGCCTAAAAAGCGGCAAAAGCTTTGAATATAATGTTTTCAGCTGCAAGCTGGGGAAATTCGCGGGCAAATGCGCAATATCGCCTGAAAGACCCGTTATAATAGAAGGCTCATACTCCATGCATCCTGAAATCCCGGATATTTATGATTTGAAAATATTTTTGAAAATTGACAGCGAAACACAACTCAAAAGAATCCTCGAACGTAACGGAAAGGATGCTCTTGAAGTTTTCAAAAGCAAATGGATACCTTTAGAAAACCGTTATTTTGCCGAATTTTACATTGCAGAAAAATGTGATATAATAATA
Organism: Acutalibacteraceae bacterium; assembly: GCA_045645145.1. Taxonomy (GTDB): domain Bacteria; phylum Bacillota; class Clostridia; order Oscillospirales; family Acutalibacteraceae; genus CAG-177. The sequence continues at coordinate 42,896 of JAZRIG010000062.1, read as the reverse complement.
TAAAAAAGACCGAAAAGCTAATACGCTTTTCGGTCTGTCTTTTTTGAATTACTCTGCAAAACCGGATTCAACAAGCTTAACAAGCTCGTCAACAGCAGTCTCCTCATCGGGGCCACCTGCGATAATGCGGATATTTGTGCCGCCCATGATGCCAAGTGAAAGAACACCAAGAAGGCTCTTTGCGTTAACTCTGCGTTCCTCTTTCTCAACCCAAATTGATGATTTGAATTCATTTGCCTTCTGGATAAAGAAAGTTGCAGGACGTGCATGAAGGCCAACCTGATTCTGAACTGTTACATCTTTAACGTACATACTCTATATCTCCCAAGCTGAAAATTTCTTCTTAATACAGTATATTATATCATAAAACTTTGCTTCGTCAACATTTTGAACGCAGTTTTGCCCGTTTTGAAAATAATTCAGCTTCTCGGCCAAAGCTAATGCGGTCAAAAAATTTTGTTTTGTTCAAATTGACTATAGACAAAATCGATTTTTTGCTTTCACAAAGCTCGTTTGAGAGTTGTTGACTTCAAAATGAGGTTTAGTGAAGAAGGCAACACACAAACCGTTGCTGCTCTTCTTCGCTCCATCTCAAAAGACACTTAGCACAAGTTCTCTCATGCTTAATAGTTTAATTGTGAAAGCGTCAAAAGTCAATGTGCAAAACTCATATTGTTTTTTTATTTTCCGATATTATTGTTATCATTTTCAACAAAATATTTCATCCGATTTCGTCATTTTGTCAAAAAACTAAGCGAAAACGCGGTTGTTGCGAGCCTCGTTTTCGCTTTAATCTTGAAAAAATCGGATTTTTTAGTTGAGAACGTAAATCTTTACGCCCCTGTTGCCCCAATCCCTGCACATTTGCTTGTTATCCATATAAAGGTCAATATCGGTATTGCCCATTTCAACAAATCCGCCTGTATCGGCTGCAACGCAGTAGCCGTAAACATAGCTGCCGTCTGCCGAAACAACATAAAGCTCTGTGCCGTAGGGGAACTCCTTGGGGTCAACGGCTATGTGGCCGGGCATCGGCTTTTTGCCGGAAGCTGTTGCAGGGTCGCCTGTGTATGCTGTTGCCTTGCCTGTTACGCAATATGCATAATCAACGGGTACACCGTTTTTGTCAAGCTTAACGTCGGAAGGAACTTTAAGGTCAGAAATCGGCTTGCCGTTATTTTTGAATGCAGAAAGTGTTTCTCTCTGCTTTGTGCCAACCTTTTTAACTTCTGTTACAGGCTCTTTAAGGACTGTCTCTTTTGAGAAAACAGTTTCTTCAAGAACACCGTCAACATACTTTTCCGTGTAAAAAACACGTTTTTCGCCGTTTACGCCTTCAGTAACAATTTTTCCCTCGTCAACATACATATCGGCGCTGGGAATTGTTTTTGTTTCAAAGGCGATTGCTTGATTTTCAATTTTGGTTTCGTATTTAACTCTGAAAATCTTAATCCTTGTGAAACCATCAAGCTTTGTGTCAAGTGACGGAGAAACAACATCGTCACTGCCAACGCTTATATTTGCTTTCGCAAGCGCATCCTTAACCGTTCCGCTTGCAAGAAAAATCTTTTTTGAATCGCCGTCAAAATCAATGTTGACGCTGAAAGCTCTTTTGATAAATACTCTCATGCCATCAAAAATGTTTTTGGCGGGGTTTTCTCCGATTTCATCGTCACTGCCGAAAACAAATCCCTCTTTGCTGAGCATGTTGCCGAGAGTGTCGCCGTAGCCTACAAAATAGGAAACTATGCCGCTGTCTTCAATTCTGACAACCTTGGCCTTTTCAATGACGATTGTTCCGCCCTCTTCTGCATTGTAGCCGTCAGTATCAAGTTCATCGTTTGCATCAAGGGTAAAACCGGCAAGATTTACGATTTTGCGGGGGTCGGTTTCTTTTGTGGATATGCTTACTGATTTTTCTCCGTCAGTAACGGTAACCTTTGAAACTGCATTCGAACTTGCGAACGCGGTAACTGTTACCGAGAAAACGAACAAAACTGTAATAACAGCAGTCAGAACTCTGAAGCTCTTTTTACGGCTTTCTCCGTTAACGGATAATGAATTTGTAATCATAAAAATCTCCTTATTTGCGCATTAGTAGTTTTTTGGTGAAGCCCATTTGGGGGTTAGACCGCGATTTCCTTTTGTGCAACGGGTGACATTATATTGACAAATTTTCGATTTGTCAAATTTTTTTCAAACTCTTTTTTGTTTATTTTGCACAACAGCCCTTCCTTTTTTTCTCAAATAAGAACAAAGGAACTTGCGAACAAAGTAATTTTTTGTCAAAAATAGGGAATTTTTTTGTGAGAAACAGAAAAAGTTACAAACGGTTACAAAAGCGTAAAAAACGGTTACATTTTTCTAAATTATAAAAATACAGGCAAGATACTCCTCTGCGATTCACAGGAATATTATGCCTGTACAACTATTATTACCTATATTTCTCATTTTAATTCACTTAAGTATATGCCGCTTCCTTTTATTCTATGACCAACCGACAACAAAGGCAAAAAGCAACCGTTAAAACGGATTACCTTTTGCCTTTGTTCATCACTTATATTAATGTATATAATATATATTAATATACATTATATATACAGTTATTCTCGGGGTTCAAAAACGGTTTTAATGAAGCTTTTTTCACTGTCCAAGAAATAAACCTCGCCGCCGTCATTGCCGTGGATTTTATAATACTTTCCGTTGTTATAAACAAGCGCCGCACCGTCATCAACGGCAATTCCCGAAAGATTCTGTTGCTTAACCGCCTGAGTGAAAACCTGCCAATAATCGCTCTCAAAATGAGGGCAATTGCAATAATCCAACAAACCGAGGCAGTCCACAAACATAAATTCATGATTTTCACCGCAGTCATCAAATCCACGTGAAAACCAACACATTGACCCTGAGCTTACTCCCGAAAGAATAATGCCCTTTTCATAGGCTTTTTTGAATATCTTATCTGCCCCTGTTTCTTTCCATGTGTCCATAAGAAACTTAAGATTGCCTCCACCGGCATACACAATATCAGCTGAAAGAATGCTGTCCTCAATTTCCTCTGTTGTGAGAGATTTATCAGTCAGCATAAGCGCTGAAACGCTGCAGCCAAGACCGATAAACATTCTGAAAATATGCTCATCTCCGTTAATATCATCAAATCCTGCCGTAGGAACAAACAAAACTGCGGGATTTTTCTTGCCTGAAAGTGAAACAATATGTTCGAATATCGGCAAAATCTCGTTATCGTCCGTTCTTCCGCCGCCAACGCCAACAATAATACCCATAAAACCTATCCTTTATAATCAATTTTTTCAAACATTATGCCGCAGAAAACAACACAGTCTTTTGTTTTTTTATTTTCAAAAATCGGCTTCTTTATTTTAACACAACGAAAATCATCCGTCAATCGGCTTGACAACTAGAACATTTTGATTTAACATTTAATCGGTGATTAAAATGTATAAACAGAAGCTTTGTCTCGCGCTCAGCTCGGCATACGGCATCGCTTACGAAGAACAAATCAAGCTTTTCAAAGCCACTGGATTTGAAGGCTTTGCAATTGATTTGAGCGACAGGAATGCCGACGCCGCTAAGCTTGCCGCTATCGGCAAGGAAGAAAACATGTTGATTTCATATCTCCATGCCCCGTTCAACAAATCAGACGACATGTGGGCGGACGGAGAGCTTGGCGACATTGCTCTTTCAGAGCTTCTTGACTGCCTTGAAACCTGCTCACGGCTTGAAATCCCCGCAATGGTTGCGCACACATTCATCGGATTTGACAGCGACAACACACCCACCCAAATCGGCATTGAGCGCTACGGAGCGCTTGCTATCAGAGCAAATGAACTCGGTGTTAAGCTCGCTCTTGAAAACACCGAAGGCGAAGAATATCTTGCCGCTCTTATGAAAAATCTCAAAGATATTCCGAGCATTGGCTTCTGCTGGGACACGGGCCATGAGCTTTGCTACAACTACGGCAAGGACTTAACGGCGCTCTACGGTGATAAACTCGCTGTGACCCACATAAACGATAATCTCGGCATCCGCAGCTTTGACGGAAAGATAACATATATTGACGATTTGCATCTGCTTCCGTTTGACGGAATAACCGATTGGAACTCGGTTGCCGAAAGACTTGTTAAATGCGGATTTGACGGCCCGCTTTCCTTTGAATTAACAACTAAAAGCAAACCCGGCAGACATGAAAACGATAAATATGCTGCCATGCCCGTTGAAAGCTTCATTGCAGAGGCTTACAGCAGAGCATGCCGCGTTGCAAACCTTGTAATTAAAGAAAGAGAGGAACAAGCAAAATGAGCGAACAAAAAATGACAAAAAAGCAAAACATAATTCAGGTTATCAAATTCGCACTTTTCTCAGCTTCGGCAGGAATAATTCAGATTGTTTCCTTCACCCTACTGTTTGAGGTTGCCGGCCTCAACAACACCCTGAGCTACATAATTTCTCTGGCACTCTCTGTTCTGTGGAATTTCACTTTCAACAGGAAATTCACCTTTAAATCGGCAGCCAATGTGCCTGTTGCCATGCTCAAGGTTGCTCTTTTCTATTGCGTTTTCGCTCCCCTTTCCACATGGTGGACTCATGAGCTGACCGCTTTGGGAATCAACGAATATCTTATTGAGGCAGGAACAATGCTTGTTAATCTTGTTACGGAATATCTCTATTGCCGATTTGTGGTTTACAGAAATTCAATGAACACAGCTGAATAATATTAAAGGCTCTGCAAAATGCAGAGCCTTTTTTATCATTTAAGAACCTTATCCAGAGTTTTTCCGAGTATTTTTTCCTTACACTCTTCCGATATATCAAGGCTGTTTATGCGGGCTATATCAGATTTTATATGTTCAGGCTTTGAATACGGAAAATCCAAACCGAAAATGCTTCTGTCCTCACCCGTCTGAGCAATAACAATTTCAAGTTCTTCATCTGTCAATGCCCATTCGTCGCCCTTGCCCTTTCGGTTGCTCACGCTTGTCCAACCGGCAAAAACGTGGTCTTCGCCGCCTCTGGAGTTGTTGCACATTACAGCCAGTGCCTCTTTAAAGAAATGATATCCGCCGATATGCTCCATGCTGAACTTGAGCTTCGGGAAGTTCCATGCAACCTCATCAAAAAGCAAAACACGGTTATCCCTGAGTCTGTGCCAATGCATACCTGAATGAAACGAAATGAAAAGCCCCAGTTCCTGCGCTCTTTCATAAACACGAAACGCATCTTCGCCGTCAATAACAAACTCCTGATAAGGCGGATGAAGCTTTATGCCCTTAAAACCGAGGTCAGCTATTCTGTCAACCTCATCGCGCAGATTTTGAGTAAAATCAACTGTTCCGAAACCCACAAGCCTGTCGTTGCCTTTGATTTGCCCTGCAAGCCATGTGTTTGGGCTGCCTTCAAAGCCGCCCTCATGAAATCTGTCCGAAAATGGAGCAAAAGCAACCGCTTTATCTATCCCGCACTCATCGAGAAAATCCATAAGCTTTTCAACGCAGCCTTCAGGCCTGATTTCTTTAGGAAAAACGTGGGCATGGTTTGCAAAAATCATTTCAATCCCTCCTGAAAAAATAATAAATCAATATTTAAAAATTGTCAATAAAATCTCTTTCAGATTTGGTAATACTAAAACGGGAGGAGATAATTTTGGATAACAACAAAGACACTTTATATTTACTGCGCGAATGCAGCGCCGGAATAAGAATGGCCGTTGCATCAATTGACGATGTTTTACCTTATCTTAACGAGGGCGAAATGATGCAGGTGCTCAAAGAAAGCAAAAGCGAACACAAGGACCTTGAGAAGGATATTGATAACACCCTTCACAAAATGAATTGTGAGGGCAAGGAACCCAATCTCATGGCAAAGGGAATGTCAAAAATCAAAACCAATGCGGAAATGGCATTCAAGCCGAATGCCGCACAGGCAGCAAGCCTGATAACAGACGGCTGCAGCATGGGAATAAAATCAATTCACAAATATATGAATCAGTACCCTGCTGCGTCGCATGAGGTTATGAACCTTGCCAACCGCATCAGCAGCCTTGAAGCAAAGCTTGAAGAACAGATGAAGCCTTTCCTTTAAATAGCAAACCGTACACAGCAGCAAACTGTGTACGGTTTATTTTAACCTTTTTCAACTCTGAAAGAATAGGTAGCGCCGTCGACAATTTCAACCTGGTCGGCACCGGTCATTGACATTGTGCCGTCAACATAAAATGCCCAGTATGTGCCGTCAATATCATAGTTGGCAACTATACCGTTAACTTTTTTGATATAAATTCCGAAGTCGCCCTGCTCGCCGTCGATTAATCCGAGGTTAGAAAGCACTTCGCCAACATATTTGCCGTTGGTTTCGATTGTTTCCTGAGTCTTGTTGCCGTCTTTGTCAACAACCTCAAAAACAAAGCTCTTTTCATAGCCGTTGTCCTCAGGATTTGTGCTGACTGCTTCTGCTGTTGTTGGTGTTGTTTCGGTGCCTGCATTATTTGTGCAGCCGCAGAAAACAAATACCGTTGAGAGAATTAATGCAATTGCTGAGATTAACAAGCGCTTTTTCATTGTGATTTTCCTTTCTTACATTCCGTATTTTATTTTGATTCTGTCCAGCTTTTCGGTGAAGGCATTGCCCGCAACCAGAAGAATAACAGCCGTTGTTATTCCGTGAGACAGATTAAAGCCAATCCCTGATGAATAAATTGCAAGAATCTGTTTTAACGAAAACTCCGTTGACATCATCAAAACAGAGCCCATATCAACAATCAGTCCGTAAACGGCAAAGCAGAGCAAGCCGCCCGTTGTTGCAAGAATGAAGCGATTTTCTTTAGCTTTCTTATTATACAGTAAAAGCCCTGCCAGCAAACCGACCGCTCCCATGCCGAGCATCTGAAACGGCGTCCACATGCCCTGGCCGAAGATAAAATTGGATGCAAACATTGAAATAACGCCGCAAACGAAACCCGTCTGTGCGCCAAAACAAACTGCCGTTATAATAACAATTGCACACATCGGTTTAACCGTCGGAATTGCATAAAAAGCTGCTCTTGAAGCGACTGCAAGAGCGGACATGCAAGCAATAAAAACAAGCTCACGTGCAGACGGCTTTCTTTTTTCGAACGAAAGCATAAAAGGAATTATTGCCGCCCCGATTATCAGCACTGCCATAGGATAATAATACTGTTTTCCACTCAAAAAATTCCGAAACAGGCATGCTGCGGCAATCAATGCAGCGGTAATAATCAGAGATATCGCCGCCGCTTTTTTATTCATTTTTGAATATTCTTTTTGCACAGAGATATCACATCCTTGTCAGTCACACAGTTTTCAAAAACATGCCTTGACATTCTGTTGGCAGAGGTTGTGTAAAAATAATTGCCGGAGAAAAAGCTGTTGCTGTCCTTCACGCAAGCAACCGCGGAATCAAACATCATTGCGCAAAAGTCAGCCGAACTCGCACAGAATTCAATATCATGCGAAACCAAAATCACCGTTTTGCCGCTCGCCTTAAGATTTTTCAGGATTTCGGCGAATTCAAGCTTGAATTCGCAGTCCATTCCTTTTGTGGGCTCGTCAAGCAAAATTATATCGGGCTTTCTGAGCAAAATTTTCGCAAGCGCCGCCCTCTGCTGCTCCCCGCCGCTTATATCATACGGATGGCGGTCAAGCAACTTTTCAATACCCGTTTGTTTAACAACCGCCGAAATTTCTTCTTTGTTGCAGTTCATTTCTTCAAGCTCTTCCCGAACGGTTTTTTGGGTAAATAATGTTTGAACATTTTGAGGAAGCATGGCTGTCTCGGATGATAACTTCTTGATTTTTCCCGACAGAGGTTTCAGCAACCCTGAAATCACTTTCAACAGGGTTGATTTCCCCTCGCCGTTGCCGCCCATAACGGCAAATATGCTTTCTTTCGGAATGTTGAGGCTAAAATTATCCAGTATGTTCCTGCCGTGTTTTTCATATCTGAAAAACACGTTTTTTATTTCAACTGCATTGCCTTTTTTCTCGAACATTTCAGGCTCAATCGCGGTATCAGACGGATTCTTCAAAAAAGAAGAAAGCCAGGCCGCTCCCTCCTTAACTGTCAGAGGAGTTTGACCGCTGCCGCCGAGCGCCGCATGAATTCTGACGCTTGCAGGCATTGAGAGGTTGATGAAGCTATCCGTTGGCGCTGTTTTTGAGCTTAACTCTCTTGGGGAACAGTCAACCGTTATTTTACCGTTTCCCATTATCAGCACCCTGTCGGCAAAACTAAAAGCTTCTTCAAGGCGATGCTCGGTCATAATTACCGTCACACCGAATTCCTTGTTAATTTTTGAAACCGTTGCAAGAAAGTTGCTTGCGGCAACAGGGTCAAGCTGGGATGTCGGTTCGTCAAACAAAACAAGCTCGGGCCCCATAACCATGACGGAAGCAAGATTCAATATCTGCTTCTGTCCGCCCGAAAGCTCGCTTGTTTTTTTATCAAACCAATCACGAATGCCGAAATAAGTGGCCATTTCAGCGGTTTTCAGTCTTATTGCGGAGGAATCCATGCCAAGATTTTCAAGGCAGAATGCCAGCTCATGCCACACCTTATCCGTAACAATCTGACTTTCCGGATTTTGCATAACAAAGCCGATTTTTGACGCGGCATCGCGCTCCGGAAGCGAATCAACGGGCTTACCGTCAAACAGAATCTCTCCGCTGCGTTTTCCTGCAGGCGTTACGGCACTTTTAAGGTGACGCAGAAGAGTTGTTTTTCCGCAGCCGCTTGTGCCGCAAAGAACGATAAATTCACCCTTTTTAACCGAAAAGCTTATGCTGTTAAGCACATTACGCGCGCCGAGAGGATATGAAAAGCTTAAATCTCTGCATATAATCTGTTCCATCGAATCGCCTCCCCTGCATCATAAATTATCGGTGTAAAACAAAACAGAGCATAAACAGCCGCAGAAGCAACCGTCATCGGCGATGCTCCGCTTATTTGAATTATCGGGTTATAAGCCGCATCTGCCGCGCCCGAAAGCTTGCACAACAAAACCGTTGCCGCAGCTGCAGAAATCATAAGCACAATAAGTATGATGTCTGAGGGAGCCCAAACAAATCTTGAATAGCTTGTTCTCCCTTTTAATCCATAGCCCCTTGCTTTCATTGAATCTGCTGTTTCAAGGCTGTGTTCAAGCGCCCATGTAACAACCCCGGATGCCGCCTGAACGGCATTTTTGATTTTTCCGAGTTTTCCTTTTTCCGAAGCCGAACCTGCCGCCATTCTCGCCTGCGAAGCATTTTTCAACTGCTCGGCATAAAGAGGCACAAAACGCAAAACCATCAGCAGCAAAAGCGCAAGATGCGGCAGCTTTTTGCCGAAGATATGCATGAACTTGTCCTCAGTCACAACCTCGCTATAACACATAAACCACAAAATCATAATAACAACAAGAGCTCCTGTTACCGCGCCGTAAACAATAGCTTCAAGAGTGAGATTGTTGCCGCTTTTAAATGTGTGAAGCACCGTAACGCCGTAATGAGCAACAAGGGAATTCATAGCCGTAACAAACAAAAGCAGCGGCAAAAGGCCGAAAAAGAATGTTTTAACAGCGCTTTTTCCTTTGAGCCTGATTGCATAAGCAAGCGAAGCAACAAGCGAAATTCCGAGAAAAACAGGGTGACTGAACATCATTGCAAGCACTGCCGCCAAAATAAAAAACACAAAATTAACTGCCGGATGGCAACGTGCAAAAGCGCCGTTCATTCAATCACTTCCTTTTCAAAAAATAAAAATGCCTCTCCCAAAACGGAGAGGCATAAAGATAGCTCTTTTCTGTTACGCCACCCTCCGCTGCCCGAAGGTGTTTATAACTATTCTTGCAAATCAGGTGTTCCGACTTTAACGGTAATGGCTGTTGCGACGGATTTGCACCGCACTTTCCCTGAATAAAACAACTGTATTTTTGTTTATATATAATACCACTATATTTTTATTATGTCAATGTTTCAAAAAAACAAAAACGGTGCATACCGTTTCCGATATGCACCGAATCATCAAAAATCAACCTTAAGGTCATAGTAGCAGCACTTGAAGAGCTTTTCCATCTCTTCCTGGCTGGGCTGACGGGGGTTGGAGCCTGTGCAAGCATCACCGATAGCATTCTTTGCGATTTCGGGAAGTCTCTCAAGGAATACTTCTTCAGGAACAAAGCCCTGCTCTGTGGGATAGCTGTCTGCACCATAGTTCTTGATGCACTGAGGAATGTTGAGCTTATCGTTCATATCACGGAGATATGCGATAAGAAGCTGAACCTTCTCCTCAACTGTTTCGCCGCCGAGGTTCATTCTGTCCGCAATCTTGGCATAACGTTTTGCTGCGGATTCAACCTTTGCGTTGAACTCGATAACCTTGGGAAGATACATTGCGTTTGCTGCACCGTGGATGATATGAGCGCCATTGCCGTAGTCAGCAAAAGCTGCGCCTGTTTTATGAGCCATTGAATGAACAATGCCGAGAAGAGCATTGGAGAATGCCATACCTGCAAGACACTGAGCGTTGTGCATCTTTTCGCGGCAGCCATTGTCTCCGTTGTATGAATCAACAAGGTTTTCCTGAATCATTTCGATTGCATGGAGAGCAAGGGGATCTGTGTAGTCACAGTTAGCGGTTGAAACATAAGCCTCAACAGCGTGAGTCATTGCGTCCATACCTGTGTGAGCAACAAGCTTTTTGGGCATTGTTTCCGCAAGCTCTGAATCAACAATAGCAATATCGGGAGTAATTTCAAAATCTGCAAGAGGATATTTGATGCCCTTTTCATAGTCTGTGATAACCGAGAAAGCGGTAACCTCGGTTGCAGTGCCTGATGTTGAGGGGATAGCAATGAAGCGTGCCTTCTGGCGAAGCTCGGGAATGCCGAAAACTACGCACATCTGCTCAAAGGTGATTTCGGGATATTCATACTTAATCCACATTGCCTTTGCTGCGTCGATAGGTGAACCGCCGCCTACAGCAACAATCCAGTCGGGTTCAAACTCAGCCATAACAGCTGCGCCCTTCATAACTGTATCAACCGAGGGATCGGGCTCGATGCCTTCGAAAAGCTTAACCTCAAGACCTGCTTCTTCAAGATAAGCAACAATCTTATCAAGGAAGCCGAACTTCTTCATTGAGCCGCCGCCTACGCAAACGATAGCCTTTTTACCTTTAATTGTTTTGAGTACCTCAAGAGAACCCTTGCCGTGGTAAAGGTCTCTGGGCAGAGTAAATCTTGCCATTGGAATCATCCTCCTTAATTTTTATTACATAAATATTTTATCATATCTTTATAGAAAGTACAATATAAATATTTTTTATCGATATAAGCCAATGCTGATTTTTACAAAAAAAGGCAGAGGAAAAAACCTCTGCCGTTTTAACTTCAGTTTTTAAAATACTGGGGAAGGAACTCCTTGTGAGCCTCTTTAAGCTCGTTGAAGCATTTAACGGTCTTTTCGTAGTCACCAACAAGCGGATGAACAAGCAGACCCTTGATTGCGTAATCATCGTCGCCTGTGATTGCAGCTTTAACAGCATATTTTTCATAAGTCTTAACAACTCTCATAAGGCCAACGATATGGTCATTGATTTTCTCGGTTACGGGAACGGGTGTTGCGCCGTCGGAGCCGATAACCGCTGCAATTTCAACGATATCGTCATCGGCCATGAAGGGAAGAGTGCCGTTGTTCTTAATGTTGACAACGTGAACATCACGCTTGTTATTTGCAATTGAATCAATGAGAGAAACCGCTGCAAGCGAATACTTGTGGCCGCCTCTCTTGTCAAGAAGTGCAGGCTTTGTAACGATTTCCTGATTCTGATACATTTCAAGAAGCTGCTCTTCAATTTCCATGCAAACCTCGGCTCTTGTCTTTTCGTCCTCTCTCTGATGAGCAAGCTTTGCCTCACGGCAGTAATAATACTGAAGATATGAGGAGGGCAAGCCCTGAACAGTCTTAAGGCAGTCAATCGAGAAGCCGTCATCCTTTATGTTCGCCATAACCTTGGGGGAAAATCCGCTTTCAATGAGGCCGGGAAGAAGCTCTTCGCCGTTCTTCTTAACAGAAGTAATCCAGCTCAGGTGGTTAAGGCCTACATAAGTAATCTCGCTGTCCTCACCCGTGATTTCCTTAACATCGTCAAGCATATCGATGGGAACATTGCAAAGGCCGATGTTCTTAACGTTGGTGTGATTAAGAATAAACTCGGTGATGATACCCGAGGGATTTGTGAAGTTGATAAGCCATGCATCGGGGCAGATTGCTTCGATTCTGTCGCAGATGTTCTTAATAACAGGGATTGTTCTCTGAGCCTTGAAGAAACCGCCGATGCCGGTTGTTTCCTGGCCGATGAGGTTATATTTCTTGGGAATGCTTTCATCAAGATGGCGGCAGGGAAGCTTGCCGACACGAATCTGCGTTACAACAAAATCTGCGCCCTGCAATGCGGTGTCAAGGTCATCTGTGAAAACAACTTCGCAGTCGTCACCCACATTCTTGAGCATTCTTACGCAAAGGTCGCCGACGATTGTTCTCTTTCTTTCGTCGATATCCATAAATGAAATTTTCTTGAGTTTAAGGCTGTCCTTAGCCTTAAGAAAACCGTCAACAAGCTCGGGGCAATATGTGCTACCCGAACCGATTACTGCTACGTTAATTTCTTTCATTATAATCTATCTCCTTTGTTTGGTCTGAAATCTCAGTTGGCATAATCCTGCATAATCCAATTTATGCAGCCTGTTACGGGCAGAGCATCAAGCTTTATGAACTTGAGCTTTTTGCCGCTCATCTTTTCCGCTTTTTCAAGAAGCATATCGAGATAAAGCTTGTTATCAAGCTTAACGTTGATTGAACCAGAAAGAACAACCTCAACCTCGCCGTCGCCGAAGTTAAGCTGATTTGCAAGAGCAGAAATAAGCTGAGCGCCTCTTGTTGCCATTCTTTCGCAGTATTCTGCAGCAGGCTTGTCGCCGTTCTTTGCAGCTTCAAAGAAGAATCCGACCATATCCTTGATATAATCGCCGCCGTTTTCGCCCTCAATCTTTTCAATAAGACCGAGAACCTCGCCCCTGTCCTTGAATCCGTATTTATTCATAACCATTTCGGTGATGAGTGTTTTTTCAAGACCGAGGAAAAGCTCGTTATAAACAAGCCTGAATGCTTCAATAACAATATTGCCGCCGCCGGAGATATCGCCCGAGAAATCGCCGAGACCGGCAAGCTGAAGCATTTTGCCGTCAAGGTCAATACCGTTGCAGCAAACGCCGGTTCCGCAGTTGTAGCCTATTGCGCTCTTGCCTGTTGCGCCGGCTTTAACAACAATAAATCCGTCGTTGAAAACCTCAAAATTCTCAAGGCCCTTGTCGCGAAGCATTCCGCACATGATATCATACTGATAAGGATGGTCTATGCCTGCAAGGCCCATAAGAGTGAAGCTGACATTTGAAAGCTCAACCCCCGCCTTTTCGCAAAGAGCCTTTAAGCCCTCCATGATAATATCGCTTGCACCGTCAAACGCGGTGTCAATGTTTTCATGGTTGCTGCCCGGACCTGTTACGGAAGCGAGCATTTTTTTGTTTTCGTCAAAAAGAGCAAAAGCGGTTTTTGTTCCGCCGCCGTCGACACCGATATAATATTTCATTTCTTATTCCCCTTTATTTTCTTCAAAAAATTCTTCGCAAACCTCATCAAGGCAGAACATGCCTCTTCTGGGTTCTTCTCTGTCAATCCACATTCCGTTTGTGAAATCAGGGAACGCAACGGGAGCGCTTCCCAAAGCTATCGACTGCTCTGAAAGGCAGGTGACAACCATCATAACAGCTGTGTCATAAACGTCAATGGGCGGCTTTGCATCAAGCCTTACACTCTCTGCAAAAGCGCTGAGAACGAGGTAGTCCATGCCGCCGTGGCCTGCGTGAACACCGTCTATCTGATATTTTTTCCAAAGCGGATGCTCATATTCTTCAAGGTATTTATCAAAACTTTCGCTGTGGTGCATCCAGTCGCCCTCTTCATGCTCGGTGCGGCCTTCAAGATAGATTGAGTTGCCGTCCTCCATGTAAAGGCCCTTTGTTCCCTGAACGCGGTAAGCTCTTGAATAGTTTCTGGGAAGCGAGCAATCGTGAGTCAGAACAACGGTTTCGCCGTTGGCGCATTTGAGCATTGTTGTTACGATATCGCCCTCATTGAAATTGTAGTTTGCAAGGTCATAATCCTCGCCTTTATTCTTTTTAATCCATTCGTTAAGGCCTCTGGATTTGCTTGCCATTGAAACAAGGGAAACAAATCTGTTGCCTCTGTTGATTCCGAGAACCTTTGTGATGGGGCCAAGCTGATGGGTAGGATAAAGCTCACCGTTGCGAAGCTGGAAGTTAAACAGTCTGCCGTGTCTGTTTTCGCGGCCAAGGCTGATTTCGTCACGCAAATCGTGCTGATATCCGCCTGCCATGTGAATTATCTCGCCGAAAACGCCCTTTTTAACCATGTTGAAAAGAGCCATTTCATTTCTGTCATAGCAGCAGTTTTCAAGCAGCATGCAGAATTTGCCTGTTTCTTCGCTTGTGCGCACAAGCTGCCAGCATTCCTCAATGCTTGCTGCTCCGCCAACCTCTGTTGCAACATGAATGCCTGCCTTCATCGCATCAATTGCAATTCGGGAATGAGTGATCCATGTTGTTGCGATATAAACCGCATCCAGATTCTCTTTTTCAAACATTTCCTTATAGTCAAGATATACGTTGGCATCCGTGCCGACTTCTTCTTTAACTATTTCTGCGCCGCGCTGCGCTCTGTCCTCATATTTATCGCAAACAGCAGGAACTCTTACACCGTCACATTTAAGGAGCTCTCTGAGCATGCCTGAGCCTCTGCCGCTGACACCTACTATGCCGATATTAACAAACTCTTTCATAAATCTTACCTCGAAAAAATAAAAAGTAACCGCCGGACATTCTCCAACGGTTACCATTATAAAACAACTTTTTAAAAAAGGCAATATTATTTAAAATATCTTTTAAAATGTTTTTGCCATTTCATGAGATAAAGCGTTATCATTTTGGTCAGCGCAATGTCATACATCACAAAAGCAACCGTTCCCATTCCAAGCAAAAGCGGATACGCCATCATTCCGAATTCCTCGGTTTCATCAATCGTGACACCCATAAGCTTTATCATTAAGTAATAAGAAGCCGCCATGGTTGAAGCAAAAGTCATCACTTTTAAAATCCAGCTCAGAGCAACATTCGTTTTAGCTTCGATTACCGATTTCAATATCGGATAATACCCGAAAAACGCAAGATACATAACGGCAACTTCTTTATCGGGCACAAGCAGCATGCCGAGAATCGCAACGGTGCAATAAACGCCGAAGGCCCATTTTTTATCTATTTCAATAACAACAAAAACTATAAACAGCCCCGCAACAGCAGGCAGAGCATAGGTCAAAAACGGTATTATTGCAACCGAAATCATCAGCACAAGCGACACAGCGGCAACAATTCCGCCGATTGCGCATTTTGAACTTTGTTTCATTCTTCAACCTCTCAACAGCACGGAATAAGGTCGCCGCCAAAGCATTCACAGCAGCAGTCAGCGCACAGCAGGCCGGTGCACATATCGCAGCCGGAGCAACCGGAATTTTCTTTTTTGCGCTCGGTTCTGTATCCGCCGGAACGGGCATTGTTAACTTTGTTGTAAGCCATCTTATAGGTATTGTTTGAAGGGTCAAGGTTGCTCGCGGTTGCAAAATTCTTTGCTGCTTCCTCAAGCCAACCGCGTTTTTGCTGAACCGTGCCTTTAAGATAATACCATTGGGCATCGCGGCTGTGTTCGGGAATTCCGTCAAGCAGGGTCTGAGCATCATCAAGCCTGCCCGAATTTATCTTTGCTCTGATATCCGAATAATCAGATGGGGCCTGTGACGAATAGCCTGCGGATGAGCCGCCCATGACTATTGAATCATAAGCCTCATTAATTTCATCAATCATTTTTTGATTGCCGCTTTCCTGATATCTGCGAAACAGTTCCCTGTAAGCAGCGTTGACCTGCTCCATTCCCGCGCCCTGAGGAACACCAAGAATTTCATAAGGATTTCTCATATCAACACCTCAATTTACGAAGTAAGTATTCTCAATTTCATTTTCGGGCAAATATTTATTCAGTACTTTTTCGCCGCTGAAAGTCAGCCCGTCCATAACAATATTTTCAAGTATATCTTCAAACCTCTTTTTTTTAAGAGAGTCAAGTGCGTCAAGTGCGCTGCTTTGAGTAAGATTCAACATACCTTTGACTTTGCTTGCAAAACTTTCGCGGATACGTTCGGATTTTATTTCTTCGTATTCTTCCCTGAACGGATTAAAACTGCCGTTTTTCAAATCTTCCTCAAGGTCGTCGGCAGCATCAAGAATATAAACATATCTGCCGACCATATATCCGAGAGTATAAAGTGAATTTTTCCTTTCGCCGTCAAATCCGATGGCAAAAACCTTGCCGAGAGCATCAGCGCTTGCGTGAGCCGCTTCGTCAAGGCAGACATTCGTTTTTTTCTCTGTTTCCGCCTGATTTTTCATTGATTCGCCGATAATTTTTTCAATTTCAGGTGCAAGCCTTGCCGCTTTTTTATGCATAAGCAAAACAATCGGATAAATCAACGCTGCAACAAGCTTTGATTTCAGACCGCCGTCATGTAAATTATCCAAAACTTTGTAATAGACGGTTATGATAACTGCGTGAGCGCAAAGGTCGAGTTCTTTTTTGCCTGAGCAAATCATACATTTTTTTGCAGGATTATACGGACATCTTTTCTTTGAGAATGAGCATCCGTTTTCCGATGCGGCAAGACGCAAAACCGCCGCAAAAGCAAAGTCATAGCTCAGAAACAGTTGAGCTATCGGAGAATAGTTTCTGCCGAGCGCGCGGCAAAGAGAGCAGTAAATGCCCCTGTAAAGCTCAAAGTCCTTTATTTTCATTTCGGGCTTGAAAGCCTTAACATAACCGAGCAAAGCCGAACCTCCACAATATTATTCTATTATATTTTATATTATCTTCAAACAAAAACGGTTAACATATTGTAAATTTTTACACAACCTCATATTAAAAAGTTTATTAAACTGCAGTTTACACACATAAAACCACCATAAAATTACAGTTTTGGAGTCAAATTACGACAAAACAGAAACGGCAAGAGCTCAGCCAAACGATACATCAGCAAGAAAGTATTGCTCTTTTTTATAATTTTTCGTTTTTTATATTGACATTTCAAAATGCTTATGTTAAAATAGCTGTCGTTCCGAATTATGCGGGTGTAGTTCAATGGTAGAATCCCAGCCTTCCAAGCTGGTTGTGTGGGTTCGATTCCCATCACCCGCTCCATTTTATGCGCTTGTAGCTCAGCTGGATAGAGCAACTGCCTTCTAAGCAGTGGGTCAGGGGTTCGAGTCCCTTCAAGCGCGCCAAAACTGCGGCTGAAAAAGCCGCAGTTTCCAAATGGTGGCTGTAGCTCAGTTGGTTAGAGTGCCAGGTTGTGGCCCTGGAGGTCGTGGGTTCGAATCCCATCAGCCACCCCATTTAAGTCATCATTACGCAAAGCTTACCGCTTTGCGTATTTTAATATAGCAGTATAAACTTCAAAAATAATATTGGGGCGTCGCCAAGCGGTAAGGCACGGGACTTTGACTCCCGCACTCGCTGGTTCAAATCCAGCCGTCCCAGCCAGAAAAAATCCTGTCTTTTCAGACAGGATTTTTGTTTTTGTTAAAGCATTGCAAAACATTATGATTTCATACCGCTTGAAATAGTGCGATTTTCATGATAATATTTGAATATAAAGAATTAAAGGAAGGTGCTCACAATGAAAGAAATCTTTTTCTCGAATATCCCCGCAAGCATTGCCGTAATCGGCCTTGTTGCTTATTTTTTTGGCATGGCAATAGTATTTATATCAAGCCCTATCAAAAATGCCGAAAAATTCGCCGTAAAACCTGTTGATAACGCTGGCAAAACCGAAATACGCGTTTATTACGGCGGAATTTCATTCGCTTTGGGTGCATTTTTGCTTTATCTGACCCTCGCTCTCAAAACACCTGTTTACTCACTCGTCGGAGGTCTGTTTTTTGCAACAACGGTTCTTGTTACAAGAACAATTTTTCTTTGCGTTGACAAAGGCTGGAAATGCCCTTACACAAAGCTTGCCATTCCTGCCGAATCGGCATTCGTTGTTGCCCTCTGGATTTGCTTCTATCTCTCAAAAACAATGTATTAATAAAGGACTTTTATAAAAATGAAAATTTTTTTAGTTGTTATTGCTTTTGTTTTGGCATTTATTTGCGTGCTTGCATTCAACGCAGTCAAATCCAAGGCAAAAGCCAAAAAGCTCGGTGAAGAAAAAAAGCACTTCACCGAACAGCAGCAAACGAAATATGCCGAAAAACTCGGCGAAATGATAAGATGCAAAACCGTTTCTGTCAGAGGCAGCTATGATGACACGGAGTTTGCCAAACTGCGTCAAACCGTTGAAAAACTTTTCCCGACCGTTCACCAAAAAGCCGAAAGAATGATATTCGGCGATGACTGCTGGATATATAAAATTGAAGGCAAGGATAAAACCCGCAACATAATGCTGATGTCGCACCACGATGTTGTTGCGGCAAAAGGAGAATGGAAGCACCCCGAGTTTTGCGGCGAAATCCATGACGGTGCAATATGGGGCAGGGGCACGGTTGACACCAAAACATCTCTTTTTGCCGAATTTGCAGCTCTTGAGGAGCTTTTGATCGAGGGCTTTGTTCCTGAATGCAATCTTTACATAGGCTCATCCCATAACGAAGAAATTTTTGGCGACGGCATTCCTCTTGCGGTGGAATATTTCAAAAAACAGGGCATTGAATTTGAAACAGTTCTTGACGAAGGCGGAGGAATAATTGACCCGCCGCTTGATGTTGTTAAGTGCAAATGCGCCATGATTGCCGTTCACGAAAAGGGCAGACATAATCTTATCTGCACCGCTAAGCAAAACAGCGCAACCAAGGCTTTCACAATTAACAACAAAACTCCCATCATGCGCATGGTCGGATTTATTGCTGAACTGAATTCAAAAAAAGTTTTTAAAACAAAGCTTTATCCCGTTGTCAAATCCATGTTTGATGAGTTAAGCCCTTACACACCGTTTGGTTTCCGCCTTGTCATATCGAATCTTTGGTGCTTCGGCGGCCTGATAAAAACAATCGCTCCCAAAATCAATCCTCAGGCAGCCACTATGACGGGCACAACGCGCGCTTTCACTGAAATATCCGGTTCACTTAAAGAATGCTCAACAACCGTTTCTTTCCGATTTATTGATGAAAATGATTTTAAAGAAGAACTGAAAAAATTCAAAAAAATCGCAGAAAAGCACGGAATCGAGATTCGTGACGGTAAAGGAAACGAAAGCTACATTCCTGCCGATATGTCACATAAGGGCTATGAATACACTCGCCAATGCGTTGCTGAGATTTTTCCTCATGTAGCTTCAGCGCCGTATCTTCTGCCCGCAGGAACGGATGCAAGGCACCTGACAGAAATATGCAAATGCGCTCTGCGCTTTGCTCCGATTGAAATGAACACACAACAGTTTGACAGCGTTCATAACGAAAACGAGAACATCTCGGTTAAAGCGGTTGCAAATGCAGTAGCTTTTTATAAATACTATATCAAAAATTACAAATAATGAGGTTAATATGAACGAACATAAGTGGTCGGGCTGCTGGATAGGCGCCGACATGGCTGTTGAAAACCGAATCACTCCGATTTTCAGGAAAAAGTTCAGCGTTTCAAAATGCATTGAGCAGGCAGAAATATACATTTGCGGTCTTGGCCTTTTTGAACTGAAAATCAATGGTGTTTTACCCGACGACAGCGTTTTGAACCCGGCACATACTCAATACAGCCAAACCGTGCTTTACAGGGTTTTTGACATTACCAGCTTACTTCATTCGGGCGAAAATGAAATCACCGTTGAGCTCGGCAACAGCTTTTTTAACGAAACAACAGATGTTTGGGATTGGCACAAGGCATCGTGGAGAGCATCTCCGAGGCTTATTGCCGATTTGCAAATCAAATATGCAGACTCAACGGAAGAAAACGTTTCAACCGACTCTTCATGGCAGGTCACTCTTGACGGACCCACCGTTGCCAACAGCATCTATCTTGGCGAAACCTATGATGCAAGACGAACCGAATTCGAATGGACAGCCGCCAAAGCTGTTGACGCCCCCAAAGGCAGACTGAAGCTTCAGAGCATGCCGCCGATAAGACGAATTTCCGAGTTCAAACCCAAAGAAATAATGCGCGCCGAAAACGGCAGCTATATTGTTACCGCTCCAGAAATGATGACAGGCTGGGCAAAAATCAGAATCAATGCTCCGAAAGACGCCGAAATTGCCGTCACATACGGCGAAAAGCTGACCGCTGACGGTTATGTTCAAAAAATCGGCAAATTCGAGGGGCATGACGGCAAGTGGTGGCCGAATTCATATATTCAGCATGATGTATTCATAAGCAACGGCAACATTTATGAATTTGAGCCAAAATTCAGCTATAAGGGATTCCGCTATATCCAAATAGATAATTGCGATAAGCTCGCCTCAGACGATATAACCCTTTACCGCGTTGCAAACGATGTTGAGGTTATTTCCGAATTTTCCTGCTCAAACGAACTTATCAACAATCTTCATGCAATAATGCGCCGCACCTTGCTCAACAATTTTCAGGGCAAACCCACCGATACTCCCGTTTGGGAGAAGAACGGTTGGCTGGGCGATGCCAACTGCGCTCTGACAGCCATGATGTATAATTTCGATATGAGCTCATATATGGCAAGCTTTGTTGACACCATGGCTGATTGCTTCCGAGAATACGGCAGCGTTCCCGTTATGGTTCCCTCTGCGGATTGGAGCACGGGGAATTCACCTGTCTGGAACACAATTTTTGTTTTTGCCGCGGAAGCTCTTATGGATTATTGCGGCATGGTGGACTATGTCCGCAGCCTTTATCCCGATTTAAAAGCCTTTGCAATGAATGATATCAAAGAGCTTGAGGCTCAGGAATGGGTATGGGGCGTCAGAGGGCTTGCCGACTGGCTGTCACCCATGGGTGAAGAAAACATGGATATTGACCCGAATTCATCCGAGGGGGCTGAAATCTGTGCAACCGCATTCATTTACGGAATGCTCAAAGCCATGATTCGCATTGCCGAAAAGCTCGGAGAAAACAAGGATATTCCTGAATATAAAAACGCCGCAGATAAAATTTATTCTGCCTTCAACGAAAAATTTTATAAACCCGATTTAAAAATATACGAAACAACCTTTTGGGCGCAAAAGGGGCTTCGCACAAAATACAGGCAAACCTCAAACCTACTGCCTCTTGCGTTCGGTCTTGTTCCCGAAGAACACAAAAAGACGGTTGCAGAAAACCTTGCAAACGACATAATAAACCGCGGATATCATTTTGATACGGGCTGCACCGGCACAAGGTTTGTTCTGCCCGTTTTGTTTGACAACGGCTATTCCGACATTGCTTATAAAGTGCTGACTCAGACAACATACCCGAGCTGGGGTTTCTGGGTTGAAAACGGAGCCGATTCAGCCTGGGAAAGCTGGGAAACAACAACGCGCTCCATGAACCACTATTTTCTCGGAACCTATGACGAGGCTCTTTATACTCACATTGCAGGCATACGCGATGTTCGCAACGGCTACCGCAGTTTCACCGTAAAACCCGCCCTTGACTGCGGGCTTGAATATGCAAAAGCAACTGTCAAATCTCCGCTCGGAGCTGTTACCTGCGAATGGAAGAAAAAAACAGACGGTTCGTTTGAGGTTATGGTTGAAATTCCCAACGGTGCGCAAGCGGATATTATTCTTGCTGCCGGAAACAGCAAAATTCAAACCGTTTGCCAAGGCGGTAAATATACTTTTAAAATAGCAGAATAATATTTAAGCCGACGGAATAAATCCGTCGGCTTTGCTTTATGTATTATCACATTGCCATTATAAAATTCAGCATTAAAGCGCCGATAACTCCGGGCAGCCCAAGCAGAGCAAATGCCGCCATGCTGTACCAGTTGACGGCAAGGGTGACTCCCGTCACCATGCCCACAAGGTTAACCGCAAACATGGCAGCGAGGCCCTGAAGGGCGGAAAGAATAAAACTGATTCCTCCGCGCTCGCTTTTTATCATCCACCACAAAACGCAGGCGGCGCAAATCACCGCCGCCGCAACAAACGCAAAATTCATCAGATAACCTCCCTGCCGAAAACAGAGATTTCCGCGCATTCCAAACCTGTTTCCTTTGCTTGCTTAAGCAAATAGCGATAAAGCGCTTTGAGCGACTGAATTTCATAGATAATGGAATCCAACAAATCCTCATTGCTTTCATTTTCAAACCTGCTGTATGCGCTTTTGAGCCTTTGAGATGTATCCCTGATTTGTGAAATAAGGCTGTCACTTGCGGGCGGTATTGGCTTTCTTATCTTTTCATAATAAAAAATTTTTGCCGATTTAAAATATTTTTCCATATTTTTCGTCCTCCCGTAAATATTCTATAGAAATTGTTGGACAAATATGATAGAATAATACAGATAATTCCATTTTGGAGGTTAATTTATGAAATTATATCCTATAAAGCTGCTCCCCTATGTTTCCGAAACCATCTGGGGCGGCAAAAAACTGATTGAAGAATACGGTGTCAAAACCGATAAAAAAAATGCCGCAGAGGGCTGGATGCTCTCTTGCCACGAAGCAGGCGCAAGCGCGGTTGAAAACGGCGAATTTGCAGGTGCATCTTTTGCAGATGTTGTTAAAAACAATCCTTCCCTGTGCGGAAAAAATGCAGAGAATTTTTCCGATTTCCCGATTCTCATCAAATTCATTGATGCCATGGATAATCTCTCCGTTCAGGTGCACCCCACCAAGGAATACTGCGAAAAAACAGGCAAAGGCCAAAGCAAAACCGAGTGCTGGTATATCATCGACTGCGAGGAGGATGCTCATCTCATTCTGGGCTTTGAGGATAAAATCACTCCCGAGCAGTTCAAGGCAGCCATTGAAAACAATACTTTGACAGATTATGTGAGCAAAGTGCCCGTTAAAAAGGGCGACTTCTTCTTTATTGAATCAGGAACCCTGCACGCTATCTGTAAAGGCATTTTACTTGCCGAAGTGCAAGAAAGCTCCAACACCACCTACCGTATTTACGACTATAACAGAGTCGGAAACGACGGCAAGCCGAGAGAATTGCATGTTGAGGACGGCGCTGCGGTCACAAAGCTCGAAAAATATTCTCAACCCGACTTTTGTAAAGGCAATAACCTTAACACAGATGAATGCAAGCTTCTTGCAGACTGCCCGCTTTTCAAAGTCTGGAAACTTGATATAACAGGCAAATTCAGCGAAAACGCCAACGAAGATTCCTTCGTTTCATTGCTTATAATGGACGGCGAAGGCTCTCTCGAATGCTGCGGAGAAACTCTTGCTCTTAAAAAGGGCGACAGCATCTTTATTCCTGCAAACGCGGGTGAATATAAGCTTTGCGGAAAGCTTGAAATAATTGAAACAAGAATTTAAGGATTTAAAATGGCGATTGTTAGCATACAAAACTTAAAAGTTGATTTCGGCGGCAAGGTGCTGTTTGAAAATGTTTCGTTTGATGTCAACTCCGGTGACTTTGTCGGTCTCATCGGCGCAAACGGAACAGGCAAAACCACGCTTTTTAAGGTTATCCGCGGCGAGGTCGAGCCGACAGAAGGCGGTGCATTTGTTTCGAAAACAACAAAAATCGGCTATCTTGAGCAGCATGCCTGCCACGGCTCCGTGCGCACCGTATATGATGAAGCTCTGAGTATCTTTGAGCCTCTTATGAAAGTTGAGCGCGAGCTTGAAGAAATTGCTGTTTCTATTGATGCCCAAATCGGCAGCCGAGATGAACTGATTGAGAGGCAAACTCTGCTTCACGAGCAATTTCAGGAGCAGGAGGGACTAACCTATAAAAGCCGCACCCGCGCCGCTCTTCTCGGCCTCGGATTTACGGAAAACGATTTCACCCTCACCTGCGACAAGCTCAGCGGCGGCCAGCGTTCAAAGCTGAGCATGTGCAAGCTGCTTTTGAGCGGCTCTGACGTGCTTCTTCTCGACGAGCCGACAAACCACCTTGATATTGCCGGAACGGAATGGCTTGAAGGTTTTCTTTCAACCTTCAAAGGAACGGTTATTGTTATTTCCCACGACCGTTATTTTCTTGACAGGGTAACCAACAAAACCGTTGAGCTTTCTCACGGCAAGTGCCATTACAGCAAGGGCAATTATTCCGAATATTTAAAGCTCAAAGAAGAACGCCTTGAAAGCGAAAGGCGCCGATATGAAAATCAAATTGAAGAAATCAAGCGCATTGAGGGAATCATTGAGCAGCAGCGTTCATTTGCAAGAGAGCGCAATTTCATAACCGCTGAAAGCAAGCGAAAAATGCTTGAAAGAAAAAAAGCAGAGCTGGTTGTGCCTGACCCTCCTCTTTCAAAAATGCGAATGAAATTCACCCCTGCCTGCGAAACAGGCAACGATGTTTTAAACGTAAACAGCCTTTCCAAAGCTTTTGGAGCAAAACGTCTTTTTGCAAATGCGGATATGCAGGTTTTCAAAAATGACCGCGTTTTTATGCTTGGCACAAACGGCTGCGGCAAAACAACCTTTTTGCGTATTCTCACCCGCCAGCAGTCTGCCGACTCGGGCAGCTTCCTGTTTGGGGCAAATGTTAAGCTCGGATATTTCGACCAGAGCCTTGAAAGCCTTCGCGGAAGCAAAACCGTTATTGACGAGATATGGGACGAACACCGTTCCTTTACGGAAACCACCGTGCGCAGCTATCTTGCACTCTTTCTGTTCAGAGGCGACGATGTTTTCAAAAACGTTGATAACCTGAGCGGCGGCGAAAAGGCAAAGCTCTGCCTTTTAAAGCTTATGCTCTCAGGTGCCAATGTTTTGCTTTTGGACGAGCCGACAAACCACCTTGATATTCCTTCAAGAGAGGTGCTCGAAGCCGCACTTGAGGATTTTGACGGCACTATTATCTGCGTTTCGCATGACAGATACTTTATTAATAAGCTCTCAACCAAAATTTATCGCATGACCGAAAACGGCTTTGACAAATTTGACGGCGACTATAATGACTATGCCGAGGTTGCTCTTGCTCAGGCAAAAGAAAAGCCTAAAAAAGCTGAGGTAAAGGTCAATCTTTATAAACTGCGCAAGGAGCGCGAAAGCGAAATCAACCGATTAAAAGGTAAGATTAAGCGTTTGGAGGCTGAAATTGACCTTTTGGATTCGGAAATTGCCGAGCTCAACGGAGTCCTTTCATCTCCCGAAACATCTGCAAACTATGAAAAAATAATTGAGCTGACCAACAAATTGGAGGAAACCACCGAAAAACAGCTTGTTCTGATGGACGACTGGGAATCCTGCAATTCAAGATTGGCTGAACTCAACGAAACGGAGATTTAATTTTATGACAAGTAACGAGCTTTTTAAAGGTGCAAAATGGATTGAATGCACCGGCAGCGATGCCCCTCTTTTCAGGAAATCCTTTGAAGCGAAGAAAGGCGAAAAGGCAGAAATCACCATTTGCGGCCTGGGATTTTTCCACCTTTATATCAACGGCAAAAAGGTCAGCGACGATTTGCTTGTTCCCAACGCAACAAACTACAATTACCGCAAGCTTGATTGGTTTGAATATCCCCTTGTTGATGACCTCTCATTCAGAATTTATGCAATGAAATATGACATTTCCGATTATCTTCTCGACGGCGAAAACACCATTGCCGTTATGCTCGGCAACGGATATTATAACCAGAACAAACGCGATGCCGAGGGCAAGGTTGACTTCGGCAATCCCAAGCTTTGCTATGTAATAGAAAAAGAAAGCGGAAATATTCTTTCCGATGAAACAACGCTTTCACGCAAAGGTTATGTTCTCGACAACAATCTTTACAACGGCGAGCTTCATGACTACACTCAATACCCAGCAGGCTTTGACTGCAACGGCTATTGCGGCAACGATTTTGCTGAAAGCTCGGTTATCCCCGCCCCCGAAAGTGATTTTTATATTCAGTTTTCACCTGCCGACAAGGTAATTCGTTCTCTTGAACCGAAGCTCATAAAAGACGAGGGCAAAACAAAGCTTTATGAGGTCAGCGAAAACACCGTTGGCTACGCAGTTTTCAAATGCGCTGAAAAGGGTAAGAAAATTACCGTCAGCTATGCTGAAGAAATCTATGACGAAAGGCCGTATTACGGCATTAAGTTTGTTGAAAACTATCAGACAGATACATTCATCACCGACGGCACGGACCGCGAATACATTCCGCTGTTCTGCTGGCACGGGTTCCGCTATTTCAGGGTTGAGGGCGACGTTGAACCCATAAGAGTTGATGTTGTTCACTCCGACTGCCCCGTCACCTCTTCTTTTGAAAGCGATAACGAAAACCTCAATTGGCTTTATGAGGCATATATCAGAACGCAGCTTTGCAACATGCATTGCGGAGTTCCGTCAGACTGCCCTCACAGAGAGCGTCTTGGCTACACGGGTGACGGTCAGCTTTGCTGCGAAGCAGGCATGATGCTGCTTGACAGCCGCGAATTTTACCGCAAGTGGCTTTATGACATTGCGGACTGCCAGTGCAAAAAAACAGGTCACGTTCTTCATACTGCCCCTGCAATGGGCGGCGGCGGCGGCCCCGCAGGATGGGGCGGCGCAATAGTTGAAGTGCCCTACAGATTTTATAAAGCATACGGTGACAAGGCTCTTCTTGACGAATTCTTCCCCAAAATGCTGCATTTCTTCGATTATCTTGAAAGCAGAAGCGAAAACGGACTTGTTTACCGCGAGGAAGAAAACGGTTGGTGCCTTGGCGACTGGTGCACACCAGATAAAATCAGAATTCCCGAAACTTATGTCAACACCTGCCTTTATGTGAAATTCATGCAGCAGGCATTGGAGGCTGCCGAAATTCTCGGCAGGCAGGCCGAAGCGGCTCACTTGCCAGAACGAATTGAAAAAGTTAAAAGAGCACTTTATGTTGCATATTACAGCCCGCAGCAGGGAACATACTGCGGCGATATTCAAGGCGCATCCTGCCTTGCTCTTCAAATCGGCCTTGGCAATGAAAACGTTAAGAACGTAATGTGCGATAAATACAGAAAACTCGGAATGTTTGACACAGGCATTATTGCCACCGAGGCTCTTCCCCGCTATCTTTTTGAAAACGGCGAAGCCCAGCTTGCCTTTGACCTTCTTTCGAGCGACAAGGAAGTTTCTTTTGCCTACATGGCAAGAAACGGAGCAACAACCATCTGGGAAAATTGGAACGGCGCGGATTCGCGCAACCACCCGATGTTCGGCTCCGTCACAAAATACCTGTTCACTTATCTTCTCGGTATTCGTCAGCCAGCCGACAGCGCAGGATATGAAAAAATCGTTATTTCTCCCTGCTTTGTTGAGGGCATGAACAAGGCAAAGGGCCACATCACCACCAAAAACGGCATAATATCCGTGGAATACGAAAAAATCGGTCAGAAAGCAAACGTCAAAGTTTTTGCCGACCACAAAATCCAGGCAACGTTTGAATATAACGGCGAAAAAACTGAATTCAGCGGTGAAAAAACCTTCACGGTTGAGATTAAATAACGGAGGGCATTATGGTTACAATCAAAAAATATGAACCTAAGTATTTTGAAGAGGTCCGTCAGGTATGCATCAACACGGCCCCCGAATCGGCTGCTACCGACCCTAACATGCACGATTTCATTCTTTTCACCTTCTGTGACTATTATCTTGAACAGGAACCCGAAAATGTTTTTATCCTTGTTGATGAAGAAACCGATACTGCTCAAGGCTATGTTTTCGGCGCAAGGGATTTCAAAACATACATAAAAAATATGAGGCCGTATCTCAAAAAAGTCAAGAAAACCGGAATGAGAAACTATATGGATGCTGTCGGCGAAATTCTCGGCCATGCGATTTTCTCGCGCAAATATCCTGCCCATCTTCATATTGATATCAACAAACCGTTCAGAGGCAACGGAAACGGCTCACGCATGATTTCAACGCTGACGGAACACATGAAAAAGAATCACGGAGTTAAATCCATCATGCTCATCGTCGGCACAAGTAATAAGCGCGGCATAAATTTCTATAAAAAGAACGGCTTTAGCATTATCCGCGTTCTCAAGGGCGGAACGGTAATGGCAAAGGAGCTTTAATATGCGCTACGGTGTTATAGGAACAGGCTGGATTGCAAAATCCTTTATTGACGGTGCAAGAATGCTCTGTAACGCGGAATTTTCAGCAGTCTATTCAAGAACAACGGAAAAAGGGCAGGAATTTGCGAAAGCAAACGGTATTTCACAAGTATATACCGACATAAACGAATTTGCCCGCGGTGATTTTGATGCAGTTTATATTGCAAGCCCCAACCGCCTGCATTTTGAGCAGTCAAAGCTGCTGCTTGAAAACGGCAAGCATGTTATCTGTGAAAAGCCGATAACCGTTGATCCCGAAGAGCTTGAAGAACTGCAGTCTCTTGCAAAAGAAAAAGGTCTTATATATATCGAAGCGATAATGTATATGTTCAACCCTGCAAGAGAGCTGCTCAAATCCGCAATTGCCGAAATCGGCAAAATAACAAGCGTTCATTTCGATTTTTCACAGCTTTCCTCAAAATATCCCGCTTATGTTGCAGGCGAGCTGCCCAATATATTCAACCCTGCTCTTGCAACGGGCTGCCTGATGGATTTGGGAATTTACTGCGTTTATCCCGCGCTCGACCTTTTCGGAATGCCAAAAAAAATAACCGCCTGCGCTCACTTTATGGAAAGCGGTGCAGACGGCAGCGGCAACGCAGCCTTGCTTTACCCCGACAAGCTTGTTAACCTCACCTATTCAAAGCTTGGTCAGGACAGGCTCGGCTCCCAGATTTTCGGAGATAACGGAACAATTACCGTTGAATCAATCTCAAAGCTTATCAACATTAAATTAATTGATAAAAGCGGCAATGCCAAAGAGATTATCGGCGATGTTCCCAAAGAAAAGCTTATGGGATATGAGGCTGAGGCATTCGAACGTTTTATTAACGGCTTTGACCGTGAACATTATATTACAGTAAACGAAAGAGCATTGCAGGTTAGCCGAATAATGAAAGAAATTCGGGAAATTACGGGCATAAAGTTTAATTGACATAACAAAAACGGGCTGTTTTCACAGCCCGTTTTTTCTGTTAAAACATAAAATCAAAGTCAAATTTTTTTGCTAATTTATTCCACGCGATTGTATCTTCATAAGCAACAACTTCTCCCGCATTTTCTGCTGTCAGCGGAACAAGATTTTCGCCGTCAAGGTTAACAAGGAACTGGGGATACTCCGTATAGCTCCAAACTGTTTTTTGCTCATCGCTGTAAGCAATAAGGTTTACCAAATCCTCAATGTAATCCTCATCACAGTTGTGTCTGAGATTTTTACCAAACCAAGTGATATCTGGAAAAGCGCAGGTTGAAGCATCAATCTGATTATCGGCAGAAACATGGTTTCCGCCGCAGACGCATTTCTTCGCCTGAACATAACCATCACCCAAAGTTCCGTCAACCTCTGCGCAGGTTGCCCCGAAGCTTTCTGCCGCAGTCATAATTATTCCGTCGGTCATTCTGTCATTATCCGAGGTCAAAGGAATCATTGTGAATCCGTATTCTGCGATAATCGCCGTGTTTATGCCGTCATCAAGCAAGGCTTTAATGATATTTTCGCCGTTTGCCTGAACGCTCTCGTGATAATAGTCACTCTTGGCAATGATTTGAGCATATTTTTCCTGCTTTTCGGGAGTATCAAAAACAAATGCCTTTGCTGCTGCATACTGCTCCTGCGACATCAAAGAATAAAAGCCGGGAATCGTTGCAAGGTTGTTTAACACGCTCTCATTAAATCCGTGGTTAATAAGCTCCTGAGTTAAATTATCAACATAATCAACAATCGGCTCCAGCGCACCAACCACATAAAGCATCTCAATGATTTTATATATTGCTTCGGTTGATGAATTGCCTCTCATATTCTCAGCAATAAAACGCATGAGAGAGGTGCTGTCAACATTAATATTTCCTGAGAACGGATCTCCGCAGCATGCAACGCCGTTCATTGCGCCGGCAATAAACACAACCGCCTCAATATGGTTGCGCTGCGCGTAATCCTCCGCGGTGTAATAGTATTCATAAAGATATGTCATAAGCACCGCAGAGCCCATGCTCATTGCGGTTAAAACAATCTTATCGGAGCCCGTAAGCTCCATAACATAATTCACATATTCATCAAGCTGAGCGGCAATAGTGTGCATATCAAAGCGCCAATCATACAGGAAGGTGTAGCTTCCATCATAGCCGAAACCGCTTCTGAGTTCATAGTCGCTTGTTTCATATCTGTCCGTATCGGGATTGGGAACTCCGCTTTCATCGCAGGAAAAATCGCCAAACAAAAGTTGAGTCACCTCACCGAGCAAATCACAAATGGCATCATAGTCATTCAGAATAAGCAGCATTATCAGCTCACCGATGTTGCTGAAAACTGCTTTTAAAATAACATCTGCAGGCATACCCCAGATTTGCTTATCGTCATCAGTTGTTTCGGTTGACTTTCCTTTATAGAATGTGCCGCCGATTCCTTCAACAAGAACAACAGGCGCATCAAAATTCAGCTTCGCAAGATCCTCCTTGCAAGAAACCGTAACGGCAGCCGGCACTTGCTCCGCCGAAGCGCCCGTAACACAAACACCGAGAAACATGCAGAAACAAACGGTAATTGCCATTACCTTTTTCAAAACAGTTTTCATCCTTATTCCTCCGATAATTTTCTATATTTTGAGATTATCACAACCAAAAGTCAATGTCAATCAAAAGAAAAATAATTTTAAAAATTTACTATTTAAGCTATTTGCAGTTGACATGTTTCTTCAAAAGTTATAAAATAAACTGATAGAATTTTTTGAATGGAGTGTTAATTTTGGCAGTTAAGAAACTCAAATATTTCGCCGGCGGCAAATGGCTTGATTCCTCCTGCGAAAAATACATGGATGTCTATAACCCCAGCACAGGCGAGGTTATCGCTCAGACTCCCTGCTGCACAAAGGATGAGGTTAACGAAGCTATTGCCTGCGCAAAAGAAGCTTTCAAAAGCTGGTCCAATGTTCCCGTAATGAAAAGGGTTCAGATAGTTTTCAAATTCCGTGAACTGCTTGAGCAGCACATGGACGAGCTCACAGAAATCTGCGCCAGAGAACACGGCAAGGTCTGGAGCGAAGCAAAAGGCGATATTCTTAAAGTTAAAGAACCTGTTGAACTTGCATGCTCGGCGCCTTCACTTCTTATGGGCGAAAGCATGAGAGACACTTCATCAGGCTATGAGACAACTCTTTACAGAGAGCCTGTCGGCGTATTTGCCGGCATTGTTCCCTTTAATTTCCCCGGCATGATTCCCATGGGCTGGATGTCACCCCTTTGCATCGTTTGCGGCAACACAATTGTTCTCAAGGCAGCCTCAATGACTCCCATGACCTGCATGAGACTTGCCGAGCTTTGGCAGGAGGCAGGCCTCCCCGACGGCGTTATCAACATCGTCACCTGCTCCAGAAACGAAGCAGAAATCTTTATGGATCACCCCGATGTTAAGGGCATCACTTTCGTTGGCTCAACAAGCGTCGGCCTTCACATTTATTCAAGAGCAGCCGCAAACGGCAAGCGTGTTCAGGCTCTTTGCGAAGCCAAAAACCACGGCCTTGTTCTTGAAGACGCCGCTCTTGAAAGAAGCGCAAGAGGAATTATTAACTCCTCCTTCGGCTGCGCAGGCGAGCGCTGCATGGCTCTGCCCGTTATCGTTGCTCAGGAAAGCATTGCAGACGAGCTTGTAGGCTACCTTGTTAAGTTTGCAAAAGAGCTTAAGCTTGGCCCCGCTTACGATAAAGAATCCACCCTTGGCCCTGTTGTTACCGAGTCTCACAGGCAGTCCATCCTCAAATGGATTGAAAAAGGCATTGAGGAAGGCGCTGAGCTTGTTCTTGACGGCAGAAACCCTGTTGTTCCCGGCTATGAAAACGGCTTCTATGTAGGCCCCACAATCTTTGACCATGTGACAGAGGATATGACTGTTGGCCAGAGAGAAATCTTCGGCCCCGTTCTCTGCGTTAAGAGAGTTAAGGACTTTGAAGAAGGCCTTGCCGTTATGAACGCAAACCCCTTTGCAAACGGCTCCGTTATCTTCACTCAGAGCGGATACTATGCAAGAGAATTTGCAAAGAGAACCGACGGCGGCATGGTTGGCGTTAACGTTGGCATCCCCGTACCCGTTGGCGTGTTCCCGTTCACAGGCCACAAGCAGTCCTTCTTCGGCGACCTCCATTGCCTTGGCAAAGACGGATTCCGTTTCTACACTGAAACCAAGGCTGTCACAACTCGCTGGTTCGACGAGGAAGAAATGAAGGCTCAGCATGTTGACACATGGGACGGCTCCGTCGGCGGCGACCTTAAATAATTAATAAAATTCAACTCCCGTATTCTTCTCGAGAATACGGGAGTTTTTTCATCAGAGCAAAAGCCGAGGGAGCTTTCAATAAGAAAGCTCCCTTTTCACGACTTTGTTATTAACATTGAAAGGATGGATGGGGAAACCAAAAACGCTTGCACTTCGCTTTCGGTCAAATGAAATCTGCACTTGCTATGTTCATATTATATTACACGGCAGCAATAAAAACCACCTTTTTAAATTACAATATCAATACAAAACGGTTACAAAATCATTTGAAAATGTTACAAATTGTAACTATTTAAATATAACGAAGGTGCATATATATAGTATATAATACGTATATGAAGGAGCATGGCAATGAAAAAAGGAGCTTCAAAAAACTCGGACATTATTACTTTTATCCTATCGGTTATTCTGATTGCGGGAATGTTCTTCGGGCAATTTGCCGGCAAGCTGTCACTTGCCATGGCGTCGGTTATGTTTTATTCAGGCAACAATATTCAACCCGAAACGGTTCAAACACCCGCCGCCGAAACAACAATAGCCCCAACGCAAGAACCCGTTTTATCAGGCAACAGCGAAGAAAGCAAAAAAAACATAGCCGAAACACCCGCCGATATAAAAGCGCTTATCAAAAAATATACCGCTCTTTTTGCCGATGATACACGCGACGGTGACATCTCAAGCGTTACATACATCGAAAAAGGAGCAACCCATATTTTTAATAATGTCAGAGTTAAAAACACAACTGAAACAAAATCGTTGGATATTGAAGATGTTTTAGCCGAGCCGTTGGAGCTTTCGGTTGACAAATCCAAGCCTGCCGTGCTGATTTTCCACAGCCACACTTCAGAAGGATACGAAATGATTGAGCGTGATTGGTATGCCTGCGATTATATCGCAAGAAGCAATGACGAAAACCGCAACATTGTAAGAGTCGGCACCGAAATTTCGAATTATTTAACCGAACTCGGGTATACTGTTATTCATGATAAAACCATTCATGACGATAATTACAATGCATCATATTCAAAATCGCGAAAAACCGTTGAAAAGCATCTGAAGGAGCATCCAGAGATTCAGATTGTTCTGGATATTCACCGCGATGCCATAACCCAGTCCGACGGTGCAAAAATCAAGCCTGTCAACACAATAGGCGGCAAAAAAGCCGCCCAGCTGATGATAATAACGGGCGCCGAAGAAGGCAAGGTTGAGGATTTCCCGGATTGGGAATATAACCTGCGTTTTGCTCTTCAACTTCAGAAAAAATGCGAAACTATGTTCCCCGGGCTTATGCGCCCCGTTCTTTTTTCGCAGAGAAAGTATAACATGGATATGACCCGCTTCAGCCTGCTGATAGAAATGGGCAGCGAAGCCAACACGCTTGAAGAAGCCTGTTATTCGGGACGCATGCTCGCTGCCGCTCTTGCATCGCTCATGGATGAATATTCAATCAACAAGGATGATTAAATGAAAATTTTCAGAGCTTATGTAATAACGGTAATTGCCTGCCTGAGCATAACAGCCTTGACTGCATGCATGTTCATAGCTGATGAAAACGCAAAAAAAATAAGTCTTGGGGAAGAGCATGCAATTATTGTTCTGAACCCTACAGAAGAAAGCCTTGATAAGAAAGCGATAAATCCCCTGCCCTTTCTCAGCAAACTAACGAAAAATGTGAAAAAGGCGGCGAGCATTGCGCCGCCGCCCATAAGTAACATCTATTGGCTTATCGTTAATTCAGAAAAAGAAGAGAATTAAACTTGAATATCTTATAGCCTTCAATCTCAATAACATCGGTTGCAAGCAAATCAAAAAGCTCCCAGTCCTGCGTTTGCTGCAAAACGGAAATTTCATAATCCGATGCAAGAACAAAATATTCGTCAACCCCCTCCTGCGGCTCAAACCACTTTTGGTTTGCCTGATATGCGCAGGGGGCTATTCCTGATTCGTTAATATCAATATTCGCCGCTCTCACCCTTGAATCCGAAAGAACGGTGATGGTTTGCGAATTCCAGAAGGTTGCATAACCGTAGCTGAGTCCGTTCTCTTCAAGAACCTGAATAAGCTGATACTTTTCGTTGTTCACAATGCCGTTTTTCTCCATCTGAGCAATGTTTTTAAACGAAATTCCGCTCATCAGCAAAAGCACACACGCAGCCAGAACGGAAAATCTGCACGGAACAACATATTCACGGGCAGCCTTGAAAGCAGCAAAGCAAACAAGAAGTCCTGTGCAAATCATCGGGCTTAAGCGCCAGTTTGCCGCCGAAAGAATTCCGAAAACATAACCGAACATGATAACCGCGCTCACCCCGAAATGAGCAAGCACAAGCAGCTTTGATGCGAAATCAAGCTTTTTATAGAATATCAGCGCAATAACGGGAACAATGGCAACTATAGCCGCCGTGCCGATTCTGATGATATTCAGAACGGATTCGGGCGAGAAAATGCCCATGCCGTATTTAGCATCAACACCAAACAGCCAAAACCAATGCATTGGAAATTTGCCGAGGTTTGAAAGCCACTCATCCATGTTGGCATATTGAGAATATGCGCCTGCATAACCTGCCGAAATACCCTCACTCACAAGCAGAAGAATCCAAAGACCGATTACAACGGAAAAACCGCAAATCAGGCAGAAATAAAGTGAAATTCTGCTTTCCTTTGAAAACAGCTTCCTGTCCTTCTCCAAGAATATCTCTGCAACGGCGGCAAAAAGAACCGGCAAAATGCCCGTTGCTATAATCTGCATGCCGTCCAGCGCCGAACAAACGGAGAAAACAACGATGCAGAATGTAATAAAAATCAACTGTTTTGAAGATTTATCGCTTTCAAAAGCCTCTTTAAATCTGATCAAAAGAGAAAGCAAAACGCAGATTATCAGAACGCTTATGCTGTAATAAATCACATGCTCATAGAATATTTCACGAAGCTTTTCCGAAGCACAAAGCACCATTGCAAGCGTGCCGACTGCGGTAAAAGCCAAGGGATAACTGAACTTAAGACTCCTGCAAAGCAGCCATACCGAAGCAAAAAGCAACAGGGTAAACAGCACCATGCCGATATGGTGGGTTGTGAGCGAAACACCGAAAATTCCGATAAACGGAAGCATAAGCATCGTGCCGCCAAACGGAAGCATGGCTGCATAGCCGAAATCGGGATTAAAAATGCTGCCGCTGTCATAGCTCGCCTGAGCCCACAGAATTGTGTCGGAACAGTCTGCATGAAAGAATGCCGCGGAAGGCCCGATTATATAGTATATAACGGTTGCAACAGAAGCGGTGCAAAACAGCGCAGCCGCTGCAAGCGCAAAGGCTTTTTTCAATTTAAAAAGATTAATAGTCATCGGCACTCAACTCCAGAACACAAAGAAATCACGCATTGCAATATGGATATCAGGGGCGTATTCAACAAGATTTCCGTTAATCGTTATTGATGCAAAAAATGCTGTACATACCGTAACTGCCGTGAGGATAAGAACGGTTTTTTTAGCAAATTTTGAAACCGTTGCAGGAAATTTCTCCTGCAAAATCAATGTAAGCTCAAGCAGAATAATCGCCGAAACGAAGGCCGCCAAAAGCGAAATATCAGAGGTGTATCTGAAAATAACTCCGCCCATGCAGAAATCAAAAAATGCGGTTGCAACAAAAGAAACAAGCGAAACCGCAAGCAATGCCTTTCCGTTTTTTGAAATCTCCCTATTCTTGAACAAAACAGGGCTTAAAAGCAATGAAAGCATGAACGGCAGGGCAAAAATACCAAAGCTGCTGTCGATATACACCGTCTTTCCGTAATCAGATAATGCGGAATAGGAAAGAGTGATATAAGGGAATCTTCCCGCAACGTCAAGCGGCTGTAAAAAATAATGATAGAGAGCGGGAAAAATTCCGCCCAAACCGATTTCATAAAGCGAAGGATTGGCAACCGTAAGCTGATAATCCGAACCAAACTGAAAAACGCTTCCGAAACGGATATAATTATAATAAAAAGAAAATCCGATTGCCGCTGCAACAGGCAATGCCAATGCCGTCATTTCCGAAAAGAAAGCGGCATATTTGCGGGATTTTACGGTTTGAATAAAATAAATAACTACCACCGCAGCAATAATCATTGCCGCAGGAAGAACCGAATTAATTCTTGACAGAAATCCGAGTGCAAAAGCGCAGCCTGCCAAAACCATGCACGCAATACGTGCGGCCTTCTTTTTTGAACCGAAAGCCTTTAAAACCCAGAAAATAAACGCTGAAACAAATGCGGTGCCTGCGACACTTGCGATATAGTAAAACGCCGAGTTGCCGCGCTGAATAATCAAAGCCATGCTTGCAAAATAAGCTCCCACGGCACAAACCGCGGCAAGCCACGGGCGCATGTTTCTGTTTCTCAGCCTTGCCCATTCAATAACGGCAAGGGGCAAAAACAGAGCCGTAATCAGCGAAAATATTCCCATAACCGTGCTTTCAACAGGCAAAAAGCCCGTTAAAAGATAAAACGGATAATAAACAACAAGAATTGGTGCAATTCCGAAATAAGAATAATATTTGCCCTCATAAAATGCCCTGTCAAAAAGATAAAAAACGCCTTCGCGTTCATCGGGGCTGTAGGGATTTTCAAGAGCAAGAAGCTCGGGCGACGGCTGAACATCCAGATGAAGCTGACCCTTTATAAAAGCATCAACCTGCTGAAGATAAGGCTGATAGTATTCCGCTCCGCCCTCAAGCGGATAAGCAATATAGTTGCCATCCTCACCCGAAGCGCTCAAAACCCAAACAAAGGCAGCTGTAAAACAGCACAAGGCGCATGAAACTAATGCCGCCTGATTAAATGTTATTTCATCCCTGAGCTGTTTTCCCGTTCCGAGCGTCAGTATATAAATCACAGCCGCCAAAATATATATTGAGGCGAACCGTATAGCATCAAATCCGAACTCATAGCTTTGATTTACAATAATATCCGAAACGATTATCGTGCCGTTGTAATCCGCAAAATTAAGGCTTATTCCGCTTGCATCTCCGAGCGAATTAACATAAACCGTCACCCTGCGTTCATTAGGGCCAACGGCAATTCTTTCGCTTTTGGCAACGCCTGCATACTTCGTGTTGTTTTCGTCAAAAACATAAACATTAACCGAAGCAAGCGAATCGCGCGCCGCTTCATCGGCAGCTTTAACGGTGAAACTGACAGAATAGAGAGGAAAATTATCAACCGTCATATCGGCAAAGAGATTTTCCTCCGATATTTCAAATACCTGATTCTGCACCGCGAAGTCCTTGACCTGCGTTTTGCCTGCAACATAAGCAAAATAAACAAAGTTTGAAAATATCGCTTCAACGGCAAACGCCATTGCCAACAACAGCACAACAGGGAGAAAATTTTTAACTGTTTTTGCCGCTTTCATCGCCGCTCTCCTCATGATATTCCGCTTCGGTATTAACGCTCCATATATTCTCCTTTGATTCCTTGCCGCTGAGAATATTGGAAACAGCTTCAAACGAAGTCACCATAGAATGGTCCATATTGTTATATCTGTGCTGACCGTTTCTGCCAACGCAGTAAAGGTTGCCGAAAGTATCAAGATACTCAACAAGCTCGCCCATTCTGTCATAAGTGTCGAAATATGCGGGATAAGCCTTCTGTACCTTTTCGCGGTGGCTGTCCAAAACCTCGGCATCGGCATCGATAACACCCATGGTTTTAAGCTCGTTTACGGCAAAATCCACGCATGCCTTTTCGTCCATATTCCAGAAATCGTCGCCCTCATTGCAGAAATACTCCAGTCCTATCCAAACGGTGTTCTGCGGGTCTTTAACAAGATATGGCGACCAGTTGTTGAAAATCTGAATTCTGCCAAGCTTTACGCCGACATCCTGAACATATATCCAGCAATCGGGAACAATATTGCCAAGGGTTTTTATGCCTGTTTCATTCTTAAGATTAAGCTTGTTGAGAAGCAAACCGACTGTTACAAAATCTCTGTAAGGCAAACCTTCGGCAACTTCTTTTTTGTCGGCAGGAACCTTTTCGCCCATTCCTGCAATCAAATCCTTAACGGGCATTGAGGAAATGAAAATATCGCCCTCAAGAACTTCGCCGTTTGCGCACTTGACGCTGTTCACTCTGCCGCCAGAAATATCAATATCGGTAACCTTGCTGTTATAAAGAATCTTTCCGCCCATTTTCTCGAACTCTTCGCCAACGGTTTCCCAAAGCTGGCCGGGGCCGTATTTGGGATATACGAATTCTTCAATAAGCGAGGTTTCAACCTTTCTGTCCTTGTTTGGAACAAGCTTTGAAAGCATATCCTTGATAACCGCAAGAATGGACAGGCCTTTCACTCTTTGCGCGCCCCAATCGGCGGAAATTTCGCTCGGATGCCTGCCCCAAAGCTTTTCTGTGTATCCCTCAAAGAACATGGAATACAGCACCTTGCCGAAGCGATTGATATAGAAATTCTCAAGAGAGGTTTCTTCTTTTTTGCTGACTGTGGATTTAAGATAGCTGAAGCCTGCTTTAACCGTTCTGGGTAAACCCATGTTAATAAAGGTCTGCGGCTTCATTGAAATCGGATAGTCAAAGAATTTGTGAAGATAATAAATTCTTGAAATGCGGCGACGGATAAGCATAACCTTATCTTCTTTCTCGGGATCGGGGCCGCCGCTGACAAGAGGCTTTTCTCTGCCGAGAAGCTTGTCATCAATTGAAGGTGCGCCCTGAGTGGGCATAAGCTGCGCCCAAAAATCGGTTACACTCTTGTCCTTTGAAAAGAAACGGTGGCCGCCTATATCCATTCTGTTGCCGTTATATCTGACAGTTCGTGAAATGCCGCCAAGCACATCGCTCTGCTCAAGAATAACGACCTCATAATCTTTAGATTTAGTCAGCAGCTCATAACCTGCCGTAAGACCCGCGGGGCCGCCGCCGATAATTATGCACTTCTTCATTTTGTTTCCCCCATTCATAACGGTAAATTAAACCAGTTAAAATTATATCACTTATCAAATATAAAAGCAATTACAAAAATATTACGATTAAATTAACATTTATATATTATTCGCCTTTTTTCGGCAAAACTCTCATGTATAGTTTACAGCTCACTTTATCTTAAAAAAAACAACCGCTGTTTCAACACAAAACAGCGGTAAATATTTGTGACTGTTCAATCCAAAATCTATAACTAAGTCAAGACCTCCGGCTAAGCCGGAGGCTTGATTAAGCCCTGAAAGGGCATTATACAGACGAAACCCCTTAAGGGGCACTGATTTGTTAATCATAAAGCTTTTGAACTTAATAATACTAATAATTTATCTTTAAAAATCAGGTGTTTACTGATGTTTGACTATCATTATCATCTGTGTTAATTTTATTCATTTGGGTAATAATGCTTCTGCGTCGTTCAGCAAGTTCCTGATACATTCTTTCCTTCTTATCACCGGAAAGATCATAGAAGAATTTTGGTATCAGCCCAAAAACACTTGTAACGGTAGGAAGCAACGTACACATCATAAAGAGAAGATATTCTGTTCGTTCGGTCTGATTACCGTATCCTGCTCCTTCAACATAACCGATTTTGCTTAAAATAAAGGCTTTTACGGATGCTCCGAGAGTTCCGACAAGCTTTCTGGCAAGATCCTTGGCAACACCCGTCATACCTTCTGTTCTGTAGCCGTTTTTCCATTCACCGTAGTCAATGGTTTCGTTACGCATTTCTTCGGGGATAACGTTCATAAGTCCCCAGCAAGTCATCCATATTGTTTCTCTGAGCATAAATGCAGGTATCATAACCGCAAGCTTTTTATAGTTCTTGTTAATCGAGCCAATAAGGTAAACAAAAATCATCAGGAAATCACCGAAGTGAGAACTGAAAATCCAGAGAGCTCTTGTTGAAAATCTTTCTCTTGCCTTTGTTACAAACGCATAGCTGGTGGGTGAAACAAACGCGCCGGGAATGCCTACAATTGTTGTCATTGAAGCAAGACCGAGAACGTTTATGTAGTAATAATTCGTGCCGGAATTCATGCCGAATGCCGTAAGAAAATCGGTAATTGTAAGAATCAGCAACGGCTTATTGTTCATAATCGATTTGATTCCCTGAATAACACTCGGTTTCTCAACTCTTTGAGCAACTCTCTCTTTAGCGGTAAACACAAAGAAAAGACCCATTGCAGCAGCAACAGATGACGTAAAAATGCCTGCCGTAACATAAAGAGTTCTCATTTGTATTTTAAGTGTACCGTGATTGATAAGGTCAATGAGAAGTCCCATGAATATTTCAGGCCATTTTTCAATAAAACCGGAAAAAAGGCTCGCCTGCGTGATGAGCCTTGTTCTCTCAATAACATTCGGCGTTATGGTTGAAAGCATACCTGTTCTTGAAATGGTTGCAAGTGAACCGTTAAGGTTGCTTATCAGCTGAAAAATCATATAAAATGCAAGCTTACCTGCATGGTAAGGGTCTGTAGCGGCAAATATAATAGGCAAAAGCCAATATATAAGGGATAAAAGATAGCCGGGTCCGGAGCAAATAAAGAGCCACGGTCTGAATTTTCCGAATCTTGTGCGTGTTTTGTCAACGATTGCAGCAAGGAACACGTCATTTATAACATCCCAGATGCCGATAACAAAAGTGACTATCGTCTGAAAGCTGAGTCCGATTTTAACAACATCAGTTATGAAAATATCCTGATATTTATTTATGTTGTAGCTTTGTGAAATATCGTAAACAACATACGCCAACGATTCTTTTGAGCCGACATATCTTCTGTTGTTTGACATAAGTCTTGCTGAACCGGTTTGATTTAAATTATTCTTTTCTTGAATTGCCGCCATTTCAGCCATACGGTTGCCTCCTTTAATTTTACAATTTCACAATAACATATTATAAATTAAAAATCAACTCAGTTTATTACCTTATATATAGAGCTCAAATCAGAAAACTTATTTTCTCAAGTCAAAAATATTTATATCATACACATACGTTATAAACAACAGAATTTCAAATTTATTGCAAGAAATGTATTTTAAAAATCATTTGTTTTTTCGCTTTACCCAAACAATAAGCTTTATTTTAGGAATAAATGAATACTATGTTCAAAACCTTTCAAACGAAGTTATGAAAGGTATGTTAGAAAACACACATAAAGGTTTAACTAACTACAAGAAGGCTTGCAAAACCCAACTCACCGATGAAGATACAAAAGCTGCTCTTGAACCTCTCAAAGAGCGTATGAAAAAGGCTGAAAGCATCGAGCAAACAAAGCTCATCCTTTCACATCTGATTGACAGAATAGAGGTCGGCGACAATAAAATCATCCTATATTTGAAGTTCTCTGTGCCGCAGAATACAGAAGCGGAAAAGTCAGAAGAAATCTGTGTTGAACCTTTTGTTTTTAACTCATCAATAAGCAGAAAAGCGATAGAAACATATAAAACCCTAAATCAGGAAGCATATGTCAGTCCTGATATATTTAAAACCAGACTAAAATCCTTCAACTGCAGAAACTAAAATTTGGGCAGACACATCACACCGTGTCTGCCCAAACTCTTTGCTTTTTTGAACCGCTCTGAACGAAGTCACAACGGCAATAAATTTCAATTTGAGAATATAAACAGCTTTTGTAACCTCGTTTTTGCACGCAAAAACATCGGTTCATAGAAATTTTTGCTTTTTCTCTCTCAAAAAGCCGTTGCATGAAAAATGCACGGGCATAAATATACCCGTGCATTCAATGGTGGAACAGATGCAACCACAGTAGAACCACCGTTTAAAGCAGAATTCAGAGAGTCAAAATACTCCTCTGTTTCATCTATTAATATGTCATCAATGACCGTTTCTTTATCACCGCTGTTAAGATAAATCGTCATCTTGTCATCGTAGAGATAAATCGCCCGCACGAAGATATTTATAAATCCTCGGCGGATGTTTATGTCGTTCAAGTCACCTGTGCGAAGTGAAATCAGATAATGTCTGATCTGAGGCTCTGAGTAAATAACCTGCTTGTTCATTTCAATTGCAAACTGTGCTTCAAGCTCGGCTTTTTCGGCTTTGCGTTTTTCGATTCGCTCAGTTATCATATCAACCGACTGTCCTTTTTCAAGGGCAATCCACAGATTTTCTATTGCCGCTTCCGTTTCACGGATAGCGGTTTTTATTCTTTTGACACCCGAGCCGTCATAATCCGCCTGACACGCAGCTGCTACCGACTTCGAAATCTTTACGATATTTTCATCCGTCAGCAATTTGCGACACACCGATACAACTCTGTCCTCAATCTTTTCTTTTTGAACTATCTTTTTAT
>JAZRIG010000061.1:0-1681 GCA_045645145.1 Acutalibacteraceae bacterium | reverse complement strand
GCTCATAACTGTTTGCGGATGTGAGGTTCCAGACTGTTATGCTGTTTTTATCGGCGGAAACTGCGCTGCCGAGTGACTTGGGATTACCTTCAAGAATATCGTTGCCGATTTTGTTCATAACGGCATAATCTCTGCGGCAATCCTCAAAAACTTCATGTATGGAGGAACCGGGAAGAATATCATGGAACTGGTTGGTCATGAGAATTCGCCAGCCTTTTTCGATTTCTTCCTTGGGGTATTCCTTGCCCAAGAGCTTTTCTGCAAAAACAGAAAGCATTTCGGCTCTTGTGAAGAGATATTCTCCCTTGCGGTTGTTCTTTTTAACAAATGCCTGGCTGGTGAAGGTTCCTCTGTGGTTCTCATAGAACATTTCGCCGTTCCAGACGGGAAGCTCATCTTCGTGGCCCTTGTAGGTTTCAAAGAAATCGTCAACATGGCCGATTTCTGTTTTGGGCAGACCCGGGAAGTTCTGAAGTCTTCTTCCTCTTTCAAGCATGTTGCGGGTCGGTCCGCCGCCGCCGTCACCGTAGCCGTACATGCTCATTGCGGTGTTCAGCTCGTTTTTGTTATTGCATTCTTCATCAACAGTCATGATTTCTTCAACGTTGAAATGGCAGTTGTATGCCGGGCGCATGAGGTGAGCATAAACTCTGTCGCCGTTGTTGCCCTGCCACATAAACATGCTGTAGGGGAATTTTGTGGTGTCGTTATATGAAAGCTTTGAGGTGATGAAGTTCTGCATTCCGCAGCCGTTGATGATTTGGGGAAGCGCCCATGTGAAGCCGAAGCAGTCGGGCAGCCAATATGTTTTTGAAACCTTTCCAAATTCCTTTTTGAAGAATTCGGTGCCGTAAAGCACCTGTCTGATAAGAGCTTCGCCTGATGCAAGGTTTGTGTCCGCTTCAACCCACACGTTGCCGCAGATATCCCATTGACCGGCTGCAACCTTTTCCTTAATCTTTTCATATATTTCGGGGTAGTGGTCCTTCATCATCTGATAAAGAACGGCCTGGCTCTGACCGAAGGTCATTTCGGGATAAACATCCATAAGTGAGGTGACGTTCATGAATGTTCTTGCGCTCTTTCTGATGCTTTCTTGAATTCTCCAAAGCCAAGCGACGTCAATATGGCTGTGGCCTGTAAGAATAACCTTGCTCTGTGCCGACCAGTCAATGGCGGCAATCTTTGAAAGATAATATTTTCTTGCTTCTTTAATGGACTCTCTTACTCTTGCCTCATCAAAGTCATAGTCAACAATATGCATGCTGTCATCAACAGCGGCATAAACCTTTGCCTTGATATGCTCGTCTTTTATGTAATCAAGAGCCTGGAATGCAACCTGAAGGACGATATAGTAACCTTCGCATACTTTGTCAACAACAAAAATGCAGGTTTCGCCGAAACGGCATTCCGCATGCTTTGCCCCGTCCATGGCGGCATCGCAGAAGCTCATGGAGTCAACCGTTGCTTCGATTTCAAATTCATGAACTTCGCCTGCTTTATGGATGCCGAGAGCAACTTCGGTTCTGTCAGGTATGCTGTCCCTTGATGCGCAGCCCGAAATATATTTGCCGTTACATTTACCGAGTGCTTCGCCTCCGACTGCGAATTTTGCGCGAAGCTCAAGGCCGTCCATTTCTTCGGGAACGGTAACGCGTGCTTTGAAGAAATGAGCGGAATC
>JAZRIG010000060.1:0-10689 GCA_045645145.1 Acutalibacteraceae bacterium | reverse complement strand
TTTATTCCTCACGATATGCAGGTTGTCTATATTATGGAATCTGCTCCTTCAAAGCACAGAGCGAGAATATATTCGTCAATAAAATTTGTGGCCAATATGGGAGTTATGCTTATTCCTCTTTTAAGACGCTTGCTGATGAGTGAGG
Organism: Acutalibacteraceae bacterium; assembly: GCA_045645145.1. Taxonomy (GTDB): domain Bacteria; phylum Bacillota; class Clostridia; order Oscillospirales; family Acutalibacteraceae; genus CAG-177. The sequence continues at coordinate 10,544 of JAZRIG010000060.1, read as the reverse complement.
CTTCGGAGTGGAGAAATGTATATTTTGTGCCTGCTGTTATCGGCATTGTTGCCTGTTTTATTGCTTTGTTTTTTGCGAGAGAAACAGATGCGTTTATTGATTCAAGGCTTAAATACTTGCGCATGACTGATGAACAGCGCGCTCTTGAAAAAGCTCAGAAGAATACAGATAATAACCAAGGCGGAGTTATTCCTGCTCTCAAGTTTGCGTTCAAGCATAAGCAGCTCAAATGGCTTTATATCGTTGGCGCGCTTGCAAATATTGGCTTTGTAACAACGCTTAATTATCAGGTTATTCTTTCTTACGGATATGCTGAGAGCATGTTTGGCGCAACAGGTGAAGAAGTTATGAATGCCGTGAGCATAGGTCCGGTAACAACGGCTTTGTTTATGTTTCCTGTCGGCTGCGCTTTTTCACAGGTGATCATGGGATTCATTTCCGATTCCAAAGGCAGAAAAGCCGCCGCCATCACAACTGTTTGCAACTGTTTGGTAGCATTTATCGGATTCAGCGTTGGTGCAAAAATGGCATGGCATCCTTATATTGTCGGATTCTTATGCGGCGCATGCATCGGAAGTTATTATTCCACAAATGACGTCATAATTATGATGATTGGCGAATCCGCACCTACAAATCTTCGCTCCTCAATAATGTCCGCAGAGTTTGTTGTTGTTGCAATAGGTGTTGTTATTTCTTACGGGGTTAGCTTGCCTTTGATTACTCTGTTGGGTAACAGCGTAACCGGTGCCGTGGCATTTGCTCTGACCGTTCCCGGTTTTATTGCCGCTTTGGTAGCAATGGCTCTTAAAACGCACGATACAAAAGGCATTGACCTTGATTGCGTTACCGGCAGCGAATGGGACTAAAAAAACAGGCTGTTTTAACAGCCTGTTTTCTTTGTTATACGAGTTTATTAAAGGTTTCAAGAATGCGTTTGACGCAGAGCTCAAGGTCGGCTCTTGTTAATTCGCCCCTGTCATAAGCGGCCTTAAGGTCTTCTGGATAACCGCAATGCATTTTCATGTCGTTTCCGGCTTTGACTTCCTTGACAGGATCATTTTTAACGCCCCAGTCAGTAACAACCATTCCTTTAAAGCCCCATTCGTTTCTGAGGATTTCTGTCAGCAACTCGTAGCTTTCTGAAGTGTGCTGGCCGTTGATGCGGTTATATGATGACATAACCGTCCAAGGATCGGCTTCTTTAACTGCAATTTCAAAGCCTTTAAGATATATTTCACGCAGAGCCCTTTCCGAAACTCTTGAATCAATGTCATAGCGGTTTGCTTCTTTATTGTTGCAAGCAAAATGCTTCATTGAAACTGCAACTTTTTGCGATTGAATTCCTTTGATTGCCGCAGCTGCCGATTTGCCTGCAACAAGAGGATCTTCAGAATAGTATTCAAAGTTTCTGCCGCAAAGCGGATCTCTGTGAATGTTAAGGGCAGGGGTGAGCCAGATTCCGAGGTTGTTTTCTCTGACTTCGGCTCCGCCTGCAGCGCCAACAGCAAAAATAAGCTCGGGATTCCAGGTGCATGCAAGAAGTGTTGCGCAGGGCCAGGCGGTGGTGGGTATGCCAGTTTGAGGTTCCAATCTCAAACCGGCAGGGCCGTCAGCCGTGGGAACGGCAGGAACTTCAAGGCGGGGGAGTCCGCCGAAGCAACCTGTGTTGGCAACGCCGGTCGGAGCGTGGCCGCCGACAAAATCCATAAGCTCGTCAAGCGTAAATTGGGCAACGAATTCATCCATAGAGATGCTTGTTCCTACATAATCAAACTTAACGGTTTCGTCCGGAGCTTTTGCTCCCGTGGGATTATTGACACCGTAACGATAGCTTCCTTCGCCCTGAGGCAATGCTTCAAAGCTTCCGTTTGCGAGCATTCGCTTTTCAAGCCTGAAAGGCTTGCACCAGTTGTTAAGCTGCTCGGTGACGGTGTTTTCTTTTACTTCATATTCATAATCAAGCTTTTCTGCATTTCTGACAGATGTGCCGAGATAAAAGCTGTATTTGCCTTCTTCAAGCACATAAGCCGATTTGCTGATTTTTCCAAGGTCATCAAAGCTTGCCATGTCTTTTATATTAAAACTGAGAACAACCGTTTCTGATTCTCCGGGTGCAAGCAGAGCGGTTTTTTTGAAAGCTGCGAGTTCTCTCGCAGGTTTGCCGAGAAGTCCTTGAGGCGCACTGTAATAGAGCTGAACAACTTCTTTTCCGGCAAAACAGCCGGTGTTTTTAACTGTTGCAACAGCGATTATTTTTCCGTCGCTTTCACAGCATACTTTTTCGCTCAAATCAAAATTTGTATATGAAAGACCAAAGCCGAATGGATAGCGTACATGTTTGTTTGCGCCGGGAATTGTTTCAAAATATCTGTAGCCAACATAGATATCGTCGGAATAATCAAGATGCAGGAAGGATTCCCAGAATTCCTCCTTGCAGGGATAGCAGTCATAGGATTTAGCGATGGTATCGGCAAGCTTGCCGGAAGGGTTAACATCACCGCAAAGAACATCTGCAATTGCCGAACCGCCTTCAAGGCCGCCTTGCCATGCAAAAAGAACTGCACCAACATCATTGTTTTCGGCGAAATATTCGCAGTCTGTTGTTGCGCCTGAGTTTATAACAATAACAACCTTTTTGAAAAGCTTGCAGGCTTTATCAATAAGCTCTTTTTCAAGGTCGGAAAGATAATAGTCATTTCCTATAGGTCTGCGGTCAACACCTTCTGCGGAAAAACGGCTTATTGTTATGATTGCTGTTTCTGCCCATTCTGAAGCAGATTTAATCAATTCATCGGGAACTTCTGCTTCCTTAACGTGCATAGCCGCAAAGGTGTCATAGGTCATGTCGTCGCGCTTTTGGCAAAACTCCATGTTGTTAACAATATCCCATCTTGCGTTAATCTGCTCTTGTGTAAGAACATTTACGCTTTCACGTTCAACATATTCCTTGTAGAATTCAACCAACGGCATGTAAACAGAAACCTTGCCGTCATTCTGTTTTTCGGCAAAGCCGTCAAATATGTTGCGGATATACGGGGTATGCACATCGCCGCTTCCGCCGCCGCCTTTGATATATTCAATGGTCGCTTTGCCGAAAAGTGCAATTTTTTCACCCTGTTTAAGAGGAAGCGCATTGTTTTCGTTTTTCAGAAGCACCATGCCTTCTGTTGCTGCTTCTCTTGAAAGCTTGATATGTTTGGGTGATGCTGTAACTCTTCTGCCGTCCTCACCCAAAGGCAGGCAGGGTTGATATCTGAATCTGGCAAATTTGTCCATATTGTGTTCCGTCCTGTTTCATAGTAAAATTTGTAAAATAATTATATAACAAGGCCTCAGCAATCGTCAAGAGAAAGTAAGGCTATTTTGAGTTAGAAACTAAAAATTGCTTTTGATGCTCAAAATGAACGTTAAAAACTTTAAAATAATAATTTTTGTTGAAATATTAAATATATTAGAGTATAATAATTAAAATATATTTTTTAAGAGAGCGGGTGCGGTTGAATATGCAAAAGCGTGTTGCGGCGATTCATGATATTTCAGGAATCGGTAAATGTTCGCTTACCGCAGCTATTCCGATAATTTCAGCTGCAGGCATTGAAACCGCAGCTATGCCAACAGCTGTTCTTTCAACACATACGGGCGATATTCAGGGCTTCACTTACCGTGATTTAACTGACGATCTCGTTCCTTTTGCAAATCACTGGTCATCTCTCGGGGTTGAGTTTGACGGAATTTACAGCGGTTTCCTCGGCTCGATTGAGCAGGTTGATATTGTTTGTGATTTCATTGATAGATTCAGAACAGATAAAACTCTTGTGGTTGTTGACCCTGCCATGGCGGACAGCGGAAAAATGTACAAAACCTTTGACTCGGCTTTTGCAAAGGAAATGATGCTGCTTTGTAAAAAAGCAGATATAATAGTTCCGAATTTAACGGAAGCGGCTTTTTTGCTTGGCGAAGAATATATTGAACCGCCATATAATAAGGAATATATTGAAAACATAATTAAACGACTTTTGGATTTAGGCCCATCTATGGTTGTTCTGACAGGAGTTTCGTTTAAAGAGGAAGAAATCGGATGTGCCGTTTCCTGCAAGGATAGAGACGATGTTTTTTATCGTTTTTCAGAAAAATATGAAGGTATTTATTACGGCACAGGGGATATTTTTGCTTCTGCTTTAACGGGAGCATTTATGCGTGGAAAATCAATCTTTGAAAGCGCTGAGATAGCGCTTGAGTTCACCTGCTCGGCAATAAAAAGAACCTACAATGCTAAAACAGATACACGTCTTGGCGTTAATTTTGAGCAGGGTATTGCAGAATATATTAATCGTTTGGGAGGTTAACAATTATGAGTTTTGCGGACAAGGTTTTTATCAACACCTGCAAGGATATTCTTCAAAACGGATTTTGGGATACGGAGCTTGATGTTCGCCCCAAGTGGGAGGACGGAACTCCCGCACATACGGTTAAAAAATTCGGCGTTGTTAACCGTTATGATTTGAGCAAGGAGTTTCCTGCTCAAACAATCAGAAAAACCTTTATTAAAAGCGCTGTTGATGAGCTTCTTTGGATATGGCAGAAAAAATCAAACAACATTGCTGATTTGGGAAGCCATGTTTGGGATTCATGGGCTGATGAAAACGGTTCAATCGGTAAAGCATACGGTTATCAGCTTGGTGTGAAGCATCATTATAAAGAAGGGGACATGGATCAGGTTGACAGAGTCCTCTATGACCTTAAGCATAATCCTCAAAGCCGCAGAATTCTGACAAATATTTATGTTCATCAGGATTTAAATGAAATGGCTCTTTATCCCTGCGCTTATTCAATGACTTTTAATGTTTCAGGTAACAAGCTTAACGCGATTCTTAATCAGCGTTCGCAGGATATGCTTGCTGCCAATTGCTGGAATGTTTGCCAGTATGCCGCGCTTGTTCATATTTTTGCTCAGGTCAGCGGACTTGAAGTTGGCGAATTTGTTCATGTTATTGCTGATGCACATATCTATGATCGCCATGTTCCTATTATTGAGGAGCTTATCAGCCGCGTGCCTTATGATGCACCTGATTTTGTTATGGATAAAAGTATAACAGATTTCTATGAATTCACTAAAAACCATTTTGCACTTGAAAACTATAAATATCATGATTTCAGCGAAAAGATTCCCGTTGCAATCTAAAAGAGGTATTATTAATGAAAGCAATTGTTAATGTCGATAAAAATTGGGGAATAGGCATCGGCAACGAACTTCTTAATCCGATTTCTCCGGATTTGAAGTTTTTTAAAGAAAAAACAACAGGAAATGTTGTTGTTATGGGTAAATCAACTTTTCTTTCTTTTCCGGGTCAAAAGGCTTTGCCTAATAGGGTGAACATTGTTCTCACAACGGATCAAAGCTGGAATGCGCCCAATGTTATTGTTTGCCATTCTGTTGATGAACTGTTTTTGCAGTTGGAACGATACGATACAAATACGGTTTTTGTTATCGGAGGTTCTTCGGTCTATGAGCAGCTTTTGCCTTATTGCAGCACTGCTTATGTCACCAAGGTAGACACTTCAAAGCCTGCGGATAAATTCTTCCCTAACCTTGACGAAAAAGAAGAATGGTCACTCGCTAAAGACGGCGAAATGTCAGAACACAATGGCGTGAGATTTAAGTTTACAACATATATAAAAGAATAGGCGGAAGTATGCCCGCCGCAGTCAGGCCGCAGCGGGTAAAGCCTTGCATCGGTCTGATTTTTTATAATTGAAGGGAGTGAAAGCTTTGGAAGCGGTTCAATATAAATGCCCGGCATGTGGAGCAGCATTAAAATTCGATGCGGATAAACAGGATTTTATTTGTGAATACTGCGACAGCGTGTTTAAAGAAGAAGATTTCTTTAAATCTGATGAAAAACTTGCGGTTGATGCTGTTCAGGCTGAAGAAAGAGAAAACTTGGAAAATGCGGTTCTTTATGTTTGCCCAAGTTGCGGTGCTGAAATAGTAACTGACGAAACAACTGCTGCAACAACATGTTATTATTGCTCCAACCCTGTTGTTCTTTCAGGGGAACTCAGCGGTGAATTAAAGCCTGATTTCATAATTCCATTTAAGATTGATAAAGACGGCGCAATAAGCAAATTCAAGGAGTTCTGCGGCAAAAAGAAGTTTTTACCCAAGGATTTTATAACCGATTCGCATGTTGAAGAAATAAAAGGTGTTTATTTCCCTTATTGGTATGTTGACTGTGAGGCTAACGGCTCCCTGAATGCAACCTCAAAGCAGATTAAAACATGGCAGGTTGGTGATATACACTATACAGAAACAACCTTGATGAGCCATTTCAGGCAGGGGAATATGTCAGTTCGTGATTTGCCTGAAGCTGCTTTGAAAAATAAAGACAGGGATATTTTAAAATATGTTTGTCCTTTCAGCAGTGCAGATTTTGTTCCGTTTTCGATGTCATATCTTTCGGGATTTTTTGCCGAAAGACGTAATGTTGAAGCATCAGAGATAAGAGAATCTGTGGTTCAAAAAATTAAAAGCATATCAACAGAAAAACTCAGAAGATCGGTTGAATATCCGGGTGTTTTGGTTAAGGACAGCAGTATTTCAGCCGGAGAAATATCATGGAGATATAATCTGCTTCCCGTATGGGTTCTTAATTATAAACACAAAGATAAAAACTATATTTATGCTCTTAACGGTCAAACAGGTAAAGTTTACGGCGAATTACCAGTCAGCAACAAAAAACTCGGTGCTTTGTTTGCTGGAGTTGCTGCGGCATCAGCTTTGCTGTTAACGCTTGTGGAGGTGCTGATTTTATGAAAAAAGCAGTCCTTTCAATCGTTTTGATTCTTTCTTTTTTGAGTTTGCTTTCGGTTAACGTTTTTGCTTATAACTCTCTTGTTTCTGATGATGCTTCTCTGTTTTCTGATGATGAAATTGTTATGATTGAAGCTGCGGCGGAAACGTTTGCTGCTGAAAAGGATTATTCGCTTGCCGTTGTCACAACAGATAACGCTCTCGGACAAACCGCGGCAGAATATGCCGATAATTATTATGATGATTTGATATTCGGCAGCGGATGGTCAGAGAACGGGCTGCTGTTTCTTATTGATATGGATAACCGCGAGGTTTATATTTCAACTGCCGGCGAATGCATTGATGTTTACGAAAGTTATATTGACTACATAATCGACAGCGGTTACGATAGCCTTGCGGACGGATACTATGCCGACTGCATTCTTTCAATGATTGATGCCGCATCTTCTGTAAACTCTTTCTATGGCGAAGATGATGAGTATTATTATGATGATGAGTATGAATACGGTTATAATGGGGAATACTATGATAATTATGAGTATGATTATAATTATCGTAGCCCCGTCCACAGCAGCAACGGTATTGATTTCGGACACATAATATTTTATATTATTGCTTCTCTGGGCTTTGCCTTTGTTTCGGTGCTGATTGTTAAAAGTCGATATAAAAATACGGGCAAAGGCGATGAGTTTGATGCTGACGATGTTGTGCTTAATCTTACCGGTTCAAACGATAATGTCATCAGTCGTAATGTTGTAACAACCAGAATACCTAAAAATAATAATCATCACCGTCCGGGAGGAATGGGCGGTGGCTCATCGGTGCATCGCTCCGGCGGAGGAGTCCGTCATGGCGGTGGCGGAAGAAAATTTTAAATTAAGGAGTAAAATAATGGGAAACATTTGGCATGACATGAATCCTAAAAGGATAACACCCGAGGATTTTATGGCTGTTATCGAAATCACAAAGGGTAGCAAAAAGAAATATGAGCTTGATAAAGAAACGGGAGTTTTGATGCTTGACCGAATTCTTTACACCTCAACGCATTACCCTGCTAACTACGGGTTTATTCCCAGAACCTACGGCGATGACGGGGACCCTCTTGATGTTGTTGTTATATGCAGCGAAAAAATTGACCCAATGACTCTTGTACGCTGTTATCCGATTGGCGTTATAACAATGAAGGACAGCGGTAAGCTTGACGAAAAAATAATTGCTATTCCGTTTAACGACCCGAACAATAACGGATATAAAGATATCAGTGAGCTTCCTAAGCATGTTTTTGACGAAATGAAACATTTCTTTAAAGTTTATAAAAACCTTGAAGATAAGGAAACGGTTGTGGATGAAGTTCAAAACAGAGACAAGGCAATTGAAATAATTGACAAAAGTATAGTTAACTATATACAAGAATTTTGTCGATAAGTTTTTAAATATGTTCTAATTGTGTATTTACATTTTATTAAATTTGTTATAAAATATCATTTAAATATCAAGCAGCTAAATTTCCAAAGGAGTGATAACTAATGGCTATCTATTGTCAAGAGCCCTCAAGAACATTCAGCGAATATCTTCTTATTCCTGGCTACACCTCAAGGGAATGCATCCCCGTAAACGTTAGTTTAAAAACACCTCTTGTTAAGTTCAGAAAGGGCGAGGAAGAATGCCCCCTGAGTCTTAATATTCCTCTTGTTTCTGCTATTATGCAGTCAGTTTCCAACGACACAATGGCAATTGCTCTCGCAAAAGAGGGCGGCGTATCCTTCATTTACGGTTCTCAGTCAATTGAGGATGAGGCTGCCATGGTTGCCAAGGTTAAAGGATATAAAGCAGGCTTTGTTGTAAGTGATTCGAACCTTAAGCCTGATTCAACTCTTGCAGAGGTTCTTGAGCTTTATGAGCTTACAGGCCACAGCACAATGGCTGTTACCGATGACGGAACCCCCAACGGCAAGCTGCTTGGCGTTGTTACCGGCAGAGACTACAGAGTCAGCAGAATGAGCGAGAATACGCTTGTTTCCGAATTTATGACTCCTTTTGATAAGCTTATTACTGCTCCTGAAAGCACAACTTTGAAAGTTGCAAACGATATTATTTGGGAAAACAAGCTCAATTCACTTCCCATCATCAACAGCGAAGGCAAGCTTCTCTATTTTGTTTTCCGCAAGGACTATTCTCAGCACAAGGAAAATCCCCAGGAGCTTCTTGATGATAATAAGAGCTATGTTGTAGGTGCCGGTATTAATACTCTCGACTATGAGAAGCGTGTTCCTGCTCTTGTTGAAGCCGGTGCGGATGTTCTTTGCATTGACTCTTCTGAGGGTTATACTGTATGGCAGGAGCAGACTCTTGCTTTTATCCGTGAGAAATACGGTGATAAGGTTAAGGTTGGCGCCGGTAACGTTGTTGACCGCGAAGGCTTCCTTTTCCTTGCAAAAGCAGGCGCTGACTTTGTTAAAGTTGGTATCGGCGGCGGTTCAATCTGCATTACCAGAGAAACAAAGGGTATCGGCCGCGGACAGGCCACCGCTCTTATTGAGGTTGCAGCTGCAAGAGACGAGTATTATAAAGAAACCGGTATTTATGTTCCCATTTGCTCGGACGGCGGCATTGTTCATGATTATCACATGACTCTTGCTCTTGCAATGGGCGCTGATTTCCTGATGCTCGGCAGATATTTTGCCCGCTTTGACGAAAGCCCCACAAACAAGCTTCTTGTTAACGGTGTTTATGTTAAAGAGTATTGGGGCGAGGGTTCCAACAGAGCCAGAAACTGGCAGAGATATGACCTTGGCGGCAAAGCTAAGCTCAGCTTTGAAGAGGGCGTTGGCTCTTATGTTACCTATGCAGGTTCTCTCAGCGATAACGTTGCCAAGAGCCTTTATAAGGTTAAGTCAACAATGTGCAACTGCGGTGTTCTCACTATTCCTGATTTGCAGAAGAATGCAAAGCTTACTGTTGTTTCTGCAACAAGCATTGTTGAGGGCGGATATCACGACGTTACACTCAAAACAACGGCCAACTCTGGCAGATAATAAAAAGCGGTGCTTCAAATCTTGAAGCACCGCTTTTATAATTTATCCGATTTGTGAAAGAATTTGCTCAAGAGCCTCAACAGCATTTTTAAAACCGTTATTGAAAAAATCAGTAAATGCAGAAGTGTCTGCGCCGGTTATTTCGGAAATAAATGCGGCGATATATGCAGGTATATCGCTGAGAATTGCTATGATTGCGAACATAAATAATTACCTCCCGTTCAATTTGAAATAATTATACAGTTTTTTTATTCGTTTATCAATGGAGTTTTTGTTTGCTTTGCCTAAAAATAAAGATTTGACATATATTTTTAATATAGTACTTGATTTTTGGAATTTATTAAGTTATAATAATAAAGCTGATTTGCCGGTGTGATGGAATTGGCAGACGTGCCGGACTCAAAATCCGGTGGTAGCGATACCGTACCGGTTCGACCCCGGTCACCGGCACCACCTAAGTACAACTTAGGTAATACAGCCGAAATCCCTTGAAATATAGGGGTTTCGGTCTTTTTTATGCCTAAAAGCACTCTGGAAATGAGTGCTTTTTCATTTTTGGTGTCACTGTTATAACTGTAATAGTTTTAGGGAGTTATATCAAGATGGATTGTCTATTGCTTCGGAACGCATCCATTTTTTATATTGAAGTGGTGTCATTTTATACTTTCGTAAAAATATTTTTCCAAAGTAACTTGAAT